>JAHPYZ010000013.1:0-35615 GCA_019058425.1 Promethearchaeota archaeon | reverse complement strand
ATTCTGGAACCTTTTGGAATTAATGAATCTGTAAGAAATACTCTTAAATCTCCAAATATTTTTGTTTGACATGCCAATCTATAACCTTCTCTTATTTTTTCTTTACTTAATACATTTCTTTCTTTATCCGATGGTTTTGAAATCTTAGGATTAGAATCTAAAATATGAATAACACATTTTCCGCACGCACCCTTACCTGCACATAACGCACTTATCGGGAAATTTAATGCCAATACTGCTTCATAAACCAATGATCCATAATCCACATTTATTCTTTTGGATAATGGTTCTAAAATGAGAGTAAATCTTTTATTCTCTATATACGTTCACCTCTTTGATTAGATATAATTTATCAAATTGAATCAAAATTTATATAGAAATTAACTGAAAAACAAAAATAAAAATAATTTTATCAAAAATTCTTATTTCTTAACCATTCCTCTATAATATTGACTCCTTGTATAGCATCTATTGCATATGCATCTGCGTTCGTTTCTATTGCGATTTCTGGTGATACAGCAGCTCCTCCAAGAATTACCTTAACTTTATTTTTTAATTCTCCTTTTTTTAACAAAGACATTACTTCCTTAATTCTGGATTCTACTGATGAGAGGAGAAAAGATATACCAATTACTTTAACCTCTGGTAAATATGCGAATTCTTCAAATTTTTTAGGATTTACATCCACACCAAGGTCTATAACATCCATACCGTACGATTTCATTATAATACTTGCAATATTTTTACCCAAACTATGAATATCTCCCTTAATTGTCCCAATAACGACTTTTCCAGAGTAAGCTCGAGATTTTGCCAATCTTATCTGTTCCTCCTCATCCTTTAATATTATTTCATCTTCAAGAGCTTCTGCTGCTAATATTAATCCCATTTCTCCTGACTCCTCTAATCCGACTAAAACACCCTTCTTAATAATGTCTATAATTGAGACTCCCATATCAATTGCTTCCTTTATTGCTTCCTTCATGGAAAAGAAATCTAATGTATTTACAGCATCTATGATTTTATTTATATAATAATTATCATTATCAGTTTTACTCTCGTATTCTAAACTCATATTTTTATGTAAGCCTCCCTTTAATATTTCTTATGATAAATCATATTATACTATTAAAACAATGCCATGCCAAACAACAAATGGTATTGATTCTTTTGGGTGCTCGGGATTAATTATAAATGGCGTTTTTTCACCACATTTAACAGCTGTAGCAAAACTATCCACTCCACATGCCTCTAAAGCCGGACGAGCTCTCAGATATTGGCGACACATTTGATTATCGAGTACAGGACAGGGAGGTATTTTTTTTTGTTGCATTAGATCTTTGAAATATTCTGGAGAAAAAAATCCGCAACCAACACAGGGACCTCCCTTAAATCCCATAGCAAGATAATATCCCATGTAAGTAGCTTCTCCCTCGATCATTCCAACCATTTGATTTAATAGATTAACATCTCCTTGAACTCCTAAAAGAATACTAGGAAATACATGGTCTTTTATTGGGGGATAAAATGAAATTAGAATTGCGTATCTATAACTGTTGACAATTTCTCTCATCTCTTCAGTAGTTGGAGAGTGTGGAGGACAATTAATACTTGTTCCAAAGCCAAAACAGATGGGAATTTGACATTTCCAACGTACGCGTGGATCTATTACAATCTTGTCTGTTGTTATTAATTTGGCATGACCACTGGCTTTAATTTTTGCTTTTGATATAATTTCATCTATGATTTTATTAGACCTTTCAATAAGTTCATTAAATATATTATCATCAGGTTCGAATTTTATCGGAGATGGCGGTCTTTCTTTCGTTTTTGGTAATAATCTCCTCCATTTGAAAGAAATTTTAGACCATTCTTTCTCAACTTCAGGAATTAGTTTTTGTACCATAAGATTCTCAGTTTAATGTGTATTTTTTTTACTTAAATATTCATTTATTTATTAAAGATTCTCACTCAATTACTGCCGTAAAATTATATCTAGTGCAGTAATTAAATAATTATAATAATACTATTGTTTATAAATATAGTTATTTCTATATATTATGCAAAAATTAGCTTAGATAATAGATAAAAATCTATTATATTAATTATAAAAAAAAACCCTAATCAGTTATTCACTCAAGTATCGTTTTAGAATAAATATATGAACATTTCCACAATTCCTACTTCTCTAAATAGTAATAAAAATAAAATTACCCACAAAGTAATTCTGGAAATTTATTTTGTTTTGCTAATTCTTTTTGAATTATATCATTTAATAATTCTTCTCGTTCTCTGCCTGAAAGAATTTCCAACTTTCTGATATTTAACGGATCAACCCTTTCTCTTAATAAATCAATTTCATTCTTAGTAGGAGGTATCGTTTCTTTTATTTCTTCTGGAATAAGCAGTTCAAATCCAGTTGATTCTTTAACACTTTCAACATCAACTCCAGGATGATAAGAAGTTAATCTCATTCTTTTAGTTGTTTCATCAAAATTCAAGTAAGCTAAATTGGTAATTACACATTGGGGGCCAGCACCGCCACATAATGATCGTTTACCATCAGGGAAACCAACGCCAGAGATAAAATATAATTTTTCTGTAGGAACAAATGTTCTTGTATCATGTCGTGGAGTATAAAGAAAAGATCCACGAGCGTAAAACATGCTAAAATCGAGAATACCAGCAGCTCCAGGTAGTCTTATTTTTGGTTTATTCCAATCACCAATACATATATTATTACTATTTCCAAATTGATCAATCTGAGCTGGTCTGAAGAATTCAATTGTAGTTAGTTTATCAGAAGGAAGTGATTCTAGCGTGCATTCTACACTATCTTGAAATCGATATGCTCGAGCAGTATTCATTTCAAGATAGAGAAAGCTTACTTGTCGAGGTTCTAATACAAATGTATTTCCCATAATATAATGATATATTGCATCAGGAGCATGAGTTAGCTTTGCTAAAGTGAAAGCTGCCCAAACCATTGGAGTTGCTACTCCAACAATCATTATATCATCATTCCTGACTTCTCTCGCCATTAACACAGTCATCATTTCATCCACTGTGTAATCTGTCGAATATTCACTCATCAGTTTATCCTCCTATAATAATATATTAAAAATAGTTTGTATTCCACCAGTCTCTTCAAAGTATTGAGTGGGGGTTTTGCCTGTTATAAATTTTTTCTTGTATTCTTCAAATTCGGTTTTTAAATAGCATTGAATATGATTAGGATCAAAAGTGTAATTAGGATAACATGAAGTTGGATGTGCTCCAAAAGGAACTTTAACAACTGCGTTGGTAGTTTGAATGGGTAACTGAGCTTTTCCTGGTAAATGACGGATATCTTCTGTTTCCACTATTTTTTCACATGTTATAATTGTTTTCTTAGCCGTCTTTCCCATATCAGCATCCATCCATACCGCTCCAGCGATATTACCATTTCCAAACTCATCAGCGTATGGTACATGAAGTATTGCTACATCTAAATCTATCTTAGGTACGACCATAACCTGAGTTCCAGAACCTAGAGGGTCTTCGATCTGTTTAATATCCTTCCTTACTTTTTGCATATCGGTTCCAATAAGCCCTTTTAAAGGCATGAAAGGGACTTTCAAGTAGGAAGCTCTTAATCCTAGAGCAATCGTTGCTTCACTTTCTTCAGATATTGTGATCGAGCCAGATTCTACAGCTTTTCGGAAATGTGGGGCCATCCCAAAAATTTCCATTCCTACAAAACAACTTCTTACCTCCGAAGCACAACCTCCAGCGATAAGCATATCAATTTCCATTCCGCCAACAAAGGTACATATGGTTAAATCTTTCTTTTTTTGTCTGATTATCTCCCTACAAGCACTAATTGGTTTTCTCCAAAAAGATAGGCCACCAAAACCTATAAGATCTCCATCATTAACATATGTTGAAATAGCTTCCTCTAAAGTGAATAATTTACTTAATCTAATCTACAATCCCCTCTTATAATCTAATCAATTTTTCTATTATTTCAATATAATCAGTTAATTTTACTATAAAAAACTTTCAAATTTTAGTTTTTCTTCGCTTTATCCAACTGTTTTTTCATTTTTACAAAATATTCTGGTGTAGATATTTGATATGGTATGGGATATCTCGTTCCTGCTTTATGTGTCTCTTCCATACCTATTATTATTTCATCAGAGATTCCAATTGGTATTGAAGCAATTAAATCATTATCTGTAGCATTCCCATATCGACGATCACCGAGACAAGGAAAAGCTATTTGTAAATCATTAGTGAGAAGTGCATTTGATATGGTATCTGCACACACACCATCACAGAAAGTAGACATTGAAATCCTACCACCCTTTTTCCATAAATAACCTTGAATAATTCTCATGATTTGTGCGGAATTAGCCCATATAAGTATTAAATCAGGATCAAAATCAATACGATGCAAAGCACCTGAGATAATGGCTTTATATTTTCCAAATGGAATTTTAGGAATGGTTTGTGTAGTTTTTTTTGCAGCCTCTTTTGTTTCGTTATATCTTCCTATAAAAAAAGCACCTTCTTCGAATAATTTATGAGATTCTTCAAACCCTAAAGAAATATCAGCAAGTGGGCATATATTATCTTCTTTATTACAACCCATCGTCCATCCATAATATCTGGAAAAACTGAAAAGTTGGCATATTACCATTTTAGTTTCTGGTCTTTTTAGGAATTTTATATTATCTAACTCATTTGGATCTTCTAATAATTTCACCGCAACTGGAAAAGTAGCTAATCTAAGATACTTATTCAGCTGATTATTTAATTTTTCATATTTACCCATGGAATCACATTACCTTCTTATTAAAAAATAATTAAATGATAGAGTATTCCAAAATATAATAAATTATTAGATTGAAAAACATGAGTTCAACTAGAAAAAGATTAAAACAGGGATTAGTCCAGGTTTATTTTGGGCGCGGTAAGGGCAAAACTACAGCAGCAATTGGACAAGGTGTGCGCGCTACAGGACATGGATTCAAAGTATATATGATTCAGTTTATGAAAGGGAATTATAAATATGGTGAAATTGAAACTATTAAAAATATACCTAACTTTGAATTAAAACAATTTGGGAGTCCTGATTTAATAGCAGAACCTTGTGAATTTGATATTAAAGAAGGTAAGAAAGCTCTTAACTTCGCTGAAAAGATCATCAAGAGCGATGAATATGATATTGTTATTCTTGATGAAATAGGTGTTGCAATATCAATGAATGTAATACCTGTTGAGCCAGTTTTGGATCTAATCAAGATAAAGCCAAACCAAGTGGAACTCATCCTTACAGGTGGACCAAAAATGCATCCTAAAATAAAGGAATTAGCTGATCTAGTAACTGAAATGAGAATGATAAAACACTACTATTCCTCAAAAGGAATAACTGCTAGATACGGTATTGAATTTTAAGAATACCATATGATATTAATTTTATAATTTGTCAAAATATTATGAAGTTCTATTTCTGATTCAACAAATTCAAAACATTCTTGTTCAAACCTATATTTTTTCTTGTATATTTTCAGATTAAATTTTATTTTGGAAAAATTTCGATGGAACTTGATAATTTAGATAAAAGAAAACGTAAGAATCTAGTAACTATAGCAATTACCAAATTAATTCATGGATTTGGCACTGGTTTGTTTACGGTAGTTTATCAACCATATCTATTAGAACTTACAAATTCCATTGTATTGACGGGTTTATTTATTACGATTGGATCAATAATGCAATTTATACCTATGCCTTTCATAGGTAAATTAACTGATAAATATAACCGTAAATACATGCTTATTACGAGTATCCCTATATATATGGTAGGTCTCCTATTTTTAGTTTATGCCAATCCAAATAGTTTATATTTAGTTTTTTTAGGGATTGTTTTTTACTTTTTAGGTATGATTTTTAACAATCTAAATGCTCAGTTTTTAGTTGCTGAAAATAGCAATAAATCTAAAGGAACTACGTTTGGGTTTATATTTTTTTCTTTCTTTTTTGGAAATATTGCAGCATCCATTTTCATAATTCTTGGACAAGGACTCAGTTCTAGATTTTATATAATGTTTTTTATTGGCCTACTACTAATTGAAGGGATAATTTTCATATTTTTTATTAATAATATTACCCAGAACAATCGAAATCAAAGAATTAAAAATAGTAATAATAAGAAACCAAACATGTGGATAAAGATTTTTAAAACAAAAACATTAACATCGATTTTAATATTCTTTACTTTAGATATTTTTGTATATAGCATCTCTCTTTCAATCTACACTGGAGGCTTAAGCGTTTATTATAATCTTACAAAAGAGAACATTGCTTTTATTACATTATGGTTTAACATAGCGAATGCTATTTTCCAAATTCCTGCTGGCCATATAACGGATAAAATTGGTAATAAAAAAACATTAATTTTGAGTCAATTCTTTGGATTAGGCTTTTATTTACTGAATACACTTTCAGTTATTCTATGGATGAATTCGATTAACCATACATTAATAATAACATTAAGTATTGGATACATTTTACTCGCTTTATCGGTCTGCACATTTATACCCGCAGAGCAAGTAATTCTCACCAATTTAGGTGATGAACAGAAAGCTGAAACTTATGGGATAGTATCATTCTTTAGAGGTATAGGTTTGATACCTACTGGAATTCTAGGAGGATTAATCGTAGAAAATATTCATTATATTGCTCCCTTTATATTCAGTATCATAGGAATTATAATTGAGATACTATTTCTCTTAAAATATTTTCATGAGTAATTTATATTTTTACGATTTAAAATCATAAAAATTAAAATTTTTCTTTAACTCAAGAATTTAGAATTGTAAAAATATTTAATTTAATCAAAAAATAAAATGATGAAAATATGGGAAAATTAGCAAGAAAAGTAGCCATGATCGGAGCAGGTATGAGCAAATTTGGAGCACATTTTCCTCTTAAAAGAAATCCAGATTTATGGGTTGACGCATGGCTTGATGCAGTAAGTAGAGTTGATAATGGGATTGAACCTAAAGATGTTGATGCATGTTATGTTGGTAATTATTCTTCAGATCTATTTAATCACCAAGGACATTTAGGACCTCAGATGGCAGATTTAGTAGGATTAGTCCCAAAACCAGCAGGTCGTTTTGAGGGTGCTTGCGCTAGCAGTGGGATTGCTCTTCGACAAGCAATTTTGGCAATTGCATCAGGAGTTCATGATGTTATTGCAGTGAGTGGTGTTGAGTGTATGACAGAGCAACCTACAGTGAATGTGACTGATGTATTAGCTACTGCTTCAGACAGTTTATTTGAATATCCTGCTGGAGCAACATTTCCAGGATTATATGCAACTCTAGCATCAGCTCATTTTCATAAGTATGGAACTAGTGTTGAAGATTTAATGAGAGTTGGAATAAAAAACCATGAAAATGGAAAGGAAAATCCATATGCTCAAATGCAAAGTTCTATTTCTGATATGATGAAAAGTAAAATAGCAAAAATTGAAAAATCTGGAGGAGAAATTCCAGATTGGAAAGATGAGTTTGATTATCTTAAAAGTAGATCCAATCCTATAATTGCATACCCTTTAAGATTATTTGATTGTAGCTTAATTACTGACGGAGCTGCATGCGTATTCTTAGCAGCTGAAGATGTAGCAAAAAATTATACTGATACTCCAATATGGATTACTGGTACTGGTCAAGGTAGTGCAGCATTATCTTTACATGATAGAGATGATTTAACGAGTTTTATTGCTACTAAAGAAGCAGCACGACAGGCATATGAAATGTCGGGATTAAAACCTAAAGATATTCAGGTAGCTGAAGTTCATGATTGCTTTACTATTGCTGAAATTGTGGCTCTAGAAGATTTAGGTTTTTATGAAAAAGGAAAAGCTGTCACTGCAATTAAAGATGGAGAAACTAAGAGAGATGGATCATTGCCAATAAATACGAGTGGAGGTTTAAAAAGTAAAGGTCATCCTGTAGGTGCTACTGGTGCTGCATTTTGTGTAGAAGCGTTCAAACAAATGAGAGGTGTGGCGGAGAGAAATAGACAAGTGAAATTTGATGTTGAGAGAATGTTGACCCATAACTTAGGTGGTTCAGGAGCAACATGTGTTGTAACAATATTTGAAAAATAGAGGTGTGAAAAATGACAGAAGATGAGAGAGATTTTACAATAAAAAGCTATATAGATTATTTATCTGAAAAGAAATTAATGGGTTCAAAATGTAAAGATTGTGGAGCTACCTACGTTCCTGTAAGAAAACTATGCACTAAATGCTATAAGGCAAATATGGAATGGGCAGAAATGTCAGGAAATGGGAAACTTGCAGCTTTTACAAGTATTACAGTAGGAACACCCTTTTTTGTTGAAAAAGGATATGATAGAAACAAGCCTTATTGTTTTTCAGTAATAAAACTAGACGAGGGTCCTATGATAAGTGGACAATTAATAGGAATAGATGAAAGTAAACCTGAAACAATTAATATCGGAATGCCTGTTAAAGCAACTTTTATTGAAACAGAACTTAAAGGTGAAACAAGGGTAGATTTAGGTTTTGAGCCTAAATAAATTCTTATATTTTATTTTTTTTATTTTATACAATTATTGGGTATTATTTAAGTAATTTTTTTAATACTAGGTGAATTTAGATAAAGAAATTATATAAGATCTTAATTCCAATCATACTTTCGGTAATAGTAATATTTTCTATTATTTTTGTATACTTTCCTTCAGGTAATTTAACAGTTCAAAATTATAGCAAAGAATTAGAATTTGATGGCGATGTAGCTTATTCTTATGTGCAGGATCAGTTAGATCTTGGATTTCGAATACCAGGAACTCCAGATAGTGTAAACTGCACTAATTATTTTATTTCTAAATTTGAAGAAATTGACAGCAATTTTACGTATAATCTTCATAATTTTACAACTCATTTAACTGAATGTCAAAATGTACTTTTTAAATTAAATGAAAATAAATCGAATATAGTAATATTAGGGGCTCATTATGATTCTCGTGCGAAGGCGACAAAAGATCCAATATCTGCAAATAGAGATGATCCAGTTCCGGGGGCTAATGATGGCGCAAGTGGTTGTGCTGTATTAATTGAACTCGCTAAAGTTCTTTATGCGGAGAAAGATAATTTATCTTGTCAGATATGGTTTCTATTTTTTGATGCGGAGGATCAAGGTAGGGATAACGCGTATGGTATAGATGGATGGGGGTGGTGTGAAGGCTCTCAGAAATTTGTATCAGATATTAATAATTTTTACAATTCTTCATATGAGTACTTTGATAATATGATTTTATTAGATATGGTGGGAGGAGTAAATTTACAATTTATTAATGAACAATATTCGACATCTTCCTTATTGGATGAATTATTCGCAACTGGAAGAAGTTTAGGCTATACTTATCAGTTTCCATCAAATCCAACAAGCGCTTCGATCATAGATGATCATAGAGCGTTTACGAGTGTAGGCATTCCATCAGCGGATTTAATAATAAATTTTTGGGATAATCCAGGTTGGCCATATCATCATACGACATTAGATAATAGTACCTACATAGATAATTCTAGTCTAGAAATTACAGGAAAAACAGTAGAACAATTTATCTATAATAATTATATTGATGATCCAGATAATTCCTATCAAGGGAATTATCCATGGAGTCAAGATATTAATCTCCCAAATATAGAAATAATTGTTATTGTAATTGTTTTATTTTCAGTTATCGGAATTGTTGTATTAATACAAAGAACTATGAAGAAAATATCTGAGAAAGAATCAGATTTAGTCAATAATAATAAAGGTGAAAATACATTATTTCTTAATCCCTAGTATTGCTCGATGTCTTTTTCTATCATTATAAATCTCTAATAGATTAAATGAACTAAATACATCATGAATCTCCTCTAAAGTAAAGAAATGATGCGGAAGCCCTTTTTCTTGTCCCGCTTGAGGAATATATGTATTTTTCTCGATTTTCATCAACTTCCAGTCTTCTCGCCCAGAACCATCACTTTTTCTTGGGAACGTTATAAATATAATGCCCTCCTTTCTCAAAACTCTTTCAATTTCATTTACTGTTATTACAATATCTTTCATTTTGTTATGATGAATAACCTGTATTGCGATTACCGCATCAAAAAAGTTATCTTCATAAGGGAATTTTTGTTCCATTTTGTGAAGGATTATTTCAGCTTTCAGATTTTCCTCTACCAACCACTGTTTAGCAATCGAAATTCCTTTCTGTGAAGTATCCATTCCATAAACTTCAAATCCTTTCTTTGAGAAATAAATAAGATGACGACCAGTGCCAGATCCAATATCTAATATTCTCTTCACTCCCTTCTCTTCAAAGAGTTTAGAAATTTTCTCCATATCAGGATGAGGGTCTGTGAATACTTTACCTTTTTCAGAAAAAATGTCATCCCAATCTGGCATATCGTCAATCAAGCCTTAAGAGTGTAATTATTCATAATTGCAATCCCAGAAATACCTTCCATGCTCCTTTTTAAAAGCTTCAGCAACTTCATCAACTTGTGGTCGAATGAATTCATATCCATCCTTAATACATTCATAGTTAACTGGTAACACATCAAGTATTTCTCCATCAACTTGACAGAGATAAGGATTTTGTTCTTCAGAATCTAACATTTCAATTCTTACATTTTTACTTGTGTATTCATAAATGTTTGGATGAGGTAAAAGAGTAGCTTTATACATTCTATTAAAATGTTTGAGTAATGTAAATTTGCCCATATCTATAACATTTATATGAAAAAGACCATCATTAATTCGAGCTCTTTGACAAATATACATAAATCCCCCGTATGATGGGCCATTTGCAACGGCTAGACAATTAGCATATCCTTCATAGGCATCATCATCCATAATTGCTTTGATTTGCTTGTTCTTCCAAGGTAACAAAGCCTTAAGGGTTTGGGTAACATAACTTTTTCCTCTTTTAGCTTCATTAAATCTCCTGGTTACATCACTATCAAATCCTTGGCTTCCGATTCCAAGGAAATAACGTTCAATTCCAGAATCTGTTCTTGCTAAGCCAATGTCGGATTTACTACTATTACCTTCAGCAATGATTTCACACGCTCTCTTTATATCTGGACGAATTCCAATAGCAGCAGGAATATCATTGCCACTACCCATTGGAATAAATCCACATAATGCATTAGTATTTGAAGTTATAATTCCATTCATAACTTCATTGCAAGTACCATCTCCTCCAACACCAATAACCCTATACCCCTCTTTTGCTAATTGACTTCCCAATTCTATAGCATGTTTCATATATTCAGTCTCAAACATTTTGTATGAAACTTTTAAATCTTTAAGACATTTTTCCATAAAATCAATATCACTTTTAGCCCCTTTACCTTTACCAGCTTCAGGATTATATATAATTGCATAGTCTTCCATCTTTCTCAATTTCTCCTTAATACATTTTTTTCTAAGAATTCTATATTCAATATTTTAAATAATGAAATATTTAAAATTATATTTATATTTCAAGAACTGAGAATTCTATTTTTCCAGTAGTGTGTAATCGCTTTTGAATTTAACTATAATCTAATATAGAAGAAGATATTCATTTAATTTTTATTTTTTTCTCCATTCGTAAGAACATTGTCCACAAATGAGCTTTTTACCATAAATTTTTGGATAATCCATAAGAATTACACTTTTATCATCCATTTCATGGATTAATCCCTCATTACCACAGCTAGGACATTTCCTGCGTCCTCCAGAGTTTTCTATTAACATTGTACTATTAAAATCATTAGTTGAGGTGGATTGTATATCATTTTTTGTGAGATCTAAATCAGGTTCAATACTTTGCGATACTGATTCATTTTTGATAGATGTTTCGGTTTTCTCTTGTAAATAATCTTCATTGACCATTATCATATATCCTTTAACAATCGAGGGAAATTCATCTTTTTTAGGCAATCTCTCATACTCTTCGATGAAATTATCGATGAATCTTTTAATTTCTTCATCTTTTACAATATATCCTCTTAATTCAATTGAATGCTTTATTTCTCGAACAACATCCTCTTTTGAGGGCTTTATTCTCTCAGTTTTATGAATATGTGTTGAATTGTTTAATTCTTTTTCCAATTCATTCCATATTTCATCCACCTGAGGCCCTGTTAATTTTCCGTTGATTTGGATATAAACCTTTTTCCCTGGTTCTTGTAAAATTGTAATTCTGTTATCTTTTTGCTGCTCTTTTTCAATATTACTATCAATATAGTTTATTCGGAGTAAAGAACTTCCCAATCTTTTAGAATCAATTGATAAAGACAAGTTTTTTTTTAAAACATTTTCCATTATATCTTGGACATCTTTGTAATTTTTATCTCTTATTTCAAAGGAGTGGCTTCTTTCCAACATTTTAATGATCCTAACCCTATTAAGATTGTTTTTATTGATACAATCAGAATAATTTTATTCTAGATTGTTTAATTTAAAATGTTTCTCTTCTAATGTAATTTGAAATTAAAAATAGCAATTGAAAACTTAATTATTCCAATTTTAATCTTTTATGTTAAGAAAATTTATATTGATATTCTTATTTATTTTGACCATAGAACATCTGAATTATGTGTAATGGAAAATAAGAATTTGATACAACCGATTAATAAGAAAAAATTGAAGAAAAAAGAACCTCCAGTAAAAAGAAAAATAGTTATTGGAGTTATCTTAATAATTTTTGCGTTTTCAGGATCATTTTTAATATATTATATACTACAAATAACTCTACATACTAGCAACCCAATGGTGGTTGTTGTGTCCAGATCCATGGAACCAACCCTTCTTAAAGGTGATTTATTATTTCTAGAAGGAAGGGATCCCTCTCAAATAAAAAGTGGTTCAATAATCGGGAAGGAGGGTGATATTATTGTCTTTGATGCTCGTAATTTGCCTGGATGGATAAACCCTCCTAATGATCCAATTGTTCATCGCGTCGTTGAAAAATGGTATGATGGAGCATGGTTTTTTCAAACTAAAGGAGATGCTAATCCTAGTATTGATTCCGCTGCGGTTCCTGAGAATAGAATCCTTGGTGTTGTAGTTGGAAGAATTCCTTATATTGGCTGGGTAAAAATAGTGCTTACTGATTCTGGTTTATTAATTCCACTCTTAGTTATTGTCTCCGCTTTATTAATTATTAGCATCATCTGGGACATAGTTAAAAAGGATGATGATAGTAAAGTTAAAGATAAGGAAGAAAGTAAGCTAGTATATAATCCAAAAGTTGCAGATGATGATTTAATAAGAGAAATTGAAATAGACTTTACAGAACATAAATAGCTACTATTGTTATTAATCTAAGTAGTAATATCTCTATAAAAAATTAGATATAGATTTATAACAGTTTCTACTCAATATCTAAATATTAAAATTTTAAAAAATTTTAAGAACAAGGAAAAAAAAGGTGAAAAAAAATGGGATGGACACCCCCTAGCAAATTTATTGTAATATTAACTGGTCTATTGATGGTATTTGGGATTGCAATCTTTATGGATATAAATTTGGGTCTCTGGCCTTCATTTTTAGGAAATGTTGCATTTAATATTGGAACATATGATGGATGGGTTATTATAGCATTGATATTATTCTTCCTTACGTGGTTTCTCTTCTTTATGGGAGTTAAATTGACTGGTATTTAATCCTGTAAATTAATAAAATCTTTTTTTTTAATTTATTTTCAATATAGTTTTATATTACATTAACTCAAAGAATAATATAATATCTAAATGTAAAAAAAATGGTGAATAATAAATGGCATGGACTCCACCATCGAAATTTATAGTAATAATTACTTTTCTTTTAATGGTATTTGGTATTTTCATTTTACTTGATGTATCGGTTATAGCCTGGAGTACCCTTATATTACCTACAATTCATCTTTTTGAATTAGCCAATTTCCAATCATGGTTACTGATTGCTATGATAGTATTCTTTTTAGCCTGGTTTCTATTTTTCCTTGCGATAAAATTGAAAGGTTTATGATTTTTCAAATTAAAATCCCTTTTTTTTTATTTTTGATTAGAAGGATCTGAATGAAAATACAAAATCCTTATTAATCTGACAATAAAATTTAAAACATTTCTAAAATTTCAAAAAAATGTTATTACGTAATTTAAAATCAACAATACAACAAAACTGCAAAACGTAATACGTAAACGCAAATTAGCAAAAAAACAAAAAAAATACATTACAAAATTAAAAACTAAAGAGGTAATTATAATGCCTGCATCAAAAGAAAAAGAAACAAATTCTGTTTTCGTTGGTCGCCGTCCAACAATGAATTATGTGATGGCTACAATGATGATCCTTAACAAAGGCGAGGAATGTACCGTTAAAGCTCGAGGTCGAGCAATTTCCCACGCTGTTGACGTATGTGAAATTCTAAGAAATAGATTCTTAAAAGGTACAGAATATAAAGATATCAAACTTTCCACAGAACAACTAGAAGGAGAAAACGGACAGAATAACAATGTTTCAAGCATTGAAATTGTACTTGCTCCTCCAAAATAAACAGTGAAATTAACATTAATTCGCTGAATCAAAATAACACAAATTTTTCTTTTTTTCTATTATTTTGTCATTAAACTTCACTCTTTTCGACTTTTTATAAGATATATTTTTATTAAAAAACAAAATTGTAATAATTGATTAATAAATCTTTATTGTGGAGGAAGAAAAGAATAATTCTTATTAAACCATTATTATTTAAAGAGATATTATCATATTAATAAATCTCCTTATAATTAGTAATCTTCAGATTTTAGTCAATTTTATTGAATTGTAAGGGAAATTAAGAATTTTTTGGTAAAATCCAAAAGATTTAATAATACAACTAGGAAAATAATAATTAACAAAACATAATTTGTTTCAATTTTAAATCCGATTTAAAATAAATTACTAAAAAAAATTCAAAAAGAGGAAGATAATAATGGCGAAAAAAGGCGCAGAACCTTTATATGTAAAATCTAAGGTAAGAGAATTTATTAAGGGGAAAGGGTGCAATACAAGTAGTGGTGTTCTTGATGGGGACACATTAAATAAACTCATAATGGAAATGCTTGATCATGCGATAAGACGAGCAAAAGCTAACAATAGAAAGACAGTAAAGGCAAGAGATTTATAAATTCACTTGCCAAAAAAACCTTTTTTTTTTATTTTCTAATTATTCAAGAGAATTTTATTTTCTATATAATTAATGTAGGTTTTTCATATCTCGCCCGGCTAATTCCATTAGTTAAATCTTTTTCAACAACTACTTTAGATGTAGATATTTCCTGTGGAATGGTAGTATGAGTAATGAGGAAAATTTGAGAAAAAGATTTAGATTTTAATAAATGCTGTAGAATTCTTTCTCTTCGAGTTTCATCTAAAGCTGCCAAGGGTTCATCTAATAGAAGAAAGTTGACTTTTGGGTTTTTTCTTGGTGAATCTTTTGTCGGACGTATTGTACCCATCAGTTCAGAGATTGCGAGACGTAATGCCATTCCTAAAGCAGTGCGATCTCCTCCTGAGAGAACTTCTGTGGATTCATACACTCCATTATAATTATCCCTAATTTTAAGTGATAATCCTGTTTTTCTTGTTCCACTTAAATCAAGAAGCAAATCACTATATTGTCCAGATGTAAAATCTTTGATATATTTGTCGGTAGTTAATGCAATATTTTTCACTAAGCGTTTCACAACCATATATTCAGTAACAAATCTACGAACAAATTCTTTTGCTTTATTGATATGGTCAATATCTATTTCATAACCTCCAATTTTTTTTTCTAGATCTTTCATTTTTTTGATTTCTTCTCGCAGTTGTCCAACCCTAATTTGATTAGCTTGGTATTTTTCTTGTTTCTCATTTAAACTTTTTAATGTAGCTTTCAATTCCGTAGAAATTTTTTCCTTATCAATTGATAATTTTTTTATACCTTCAATACTGGAATCTTTAAATTGAGTTCCATGTGTTAAAATTAATTCATTTAGATCATTTTCAATTTTCGTTAATCCTAATTCATGTTTTTTATAATTTTCAAAATCTACTTTTAAACCTTGGTGAACAGTTATCATTTCTTTACTTTTATCTAAAATTTCTTGGATCCTTTTTATTTTATTATCAAAATTTGCTAAAATCTTTTGAATTGATTTGACTTTATTTTGATTTATTTTTATATCATTACTGAATTGCTTTATCATTTCATCATAATGCTCTTTAGTCAATTCATTATGACAAGTTGGGCATTGTGCTATTTCATTCCCTTCTTTCTTTGTAGTAAATTTTAAACTTTTTTCCATTTTTTTAATATTTTTTTTGAGATCTTCAATTCTTCCATTAGTCTTTCCTATCCCTTTAAATGTAGCATCTCTCTTGTTTTCTAACTCTAATTTCTCTTTTTCTAGTTTTTGTTTGTTTTCATTTAATATTTTTATCTTTTTATTAATTAATTCTTGTGAATTGAAATCTTTTAAGCTTAGATCCGTTTTTTTTATCTTTTGATTGAAATCTTTTTTATATGATTGGAATTTATCCTTGGTGCTGCTCTGTTGATTATATAAATCTTCTAACTTTGATATTAATTCATTGGAGGGAAAAGCTTTTATCTTTGATTCCAAATTTTCTTTTTTATATCCTTGTTCAACAATTATTTTTTCTAATTGATGATTTTCTTTTTCTATGAAAATTATATCTTCATTAATTCTTTCAATAGGTACTCTTGATTTCTCTAGTTTTTCTTTCTCATATTTTTTATTTCTATATTCATTATCCAAAAAAGAAAGAGCATCATCAATAATATTGAGCCTGAACAAATCGATAATCATTTCTCTTAATTCTGCTCCTTTTTTATTTGCTAATTCTTCTACTTCACCTTGTCTTACAAAAACTGTACTCATAGCTTGTTCAGAGGATATTTCAAAAAATTTTTCAGGATTAAATCTTTTTACTTCTTGGTAGGTTTTCTTATTCTCAAACCATTCGAATAATTTCGTAGTTATACTACCAGTTCTACCCCACTTTCGATATATATAGTATTTTCTTTTATCAAATGTGAAATATACGTAAATTTCAGCTTTTTCTTGAACTCCATATGTAATGAATGACTCTGCATTTCTTCCTTTAAAGATTCTGGGTCCAAAAAAAGCAAATAAAATTCCCTCTAATATTGTTGATTTGCCATAAGAATTTTTTCCACTTATAAGAATCAAGCCTTCAGGAAACTCAACATTACCTTTAGGTAAATTCAATCGTTTATATCCCATAAAGTTTTTAAGAGTAAGCTTAGTGATTAACATAGAATAATCATACCTCTTTTTCTTTCTCCATTAATCTTAGTGCTTTTTTAAGTGCTTTCATTCCAAATTCAGTCAATTTATTTACGTCATAGTTTGTTTTATCTACACTTAGTTTTTCATTCACAAATGTTTTAAATTCCTCATCTGGTTTTTCAAGAATAAAATCCTGAATAATACCAGCACTAATATCATCCTCACGAACTTCAGATTGGTCAAAAATTTTCCAAATTAGTTGTAATATGTTATACTCTGTAGGTTGGGAAAAAAAATCTCTTCGAAGTTTAGCCAATAATTCATTTATCTGCCAATTCTTCTCAAAAGTAATTTCTCCATAAAAATGAAATTTTAAACGGGCAGAAGTATTTTGGTTGAAACATTCATTTAAGCCATGCTCAATTATCTGCTTGTTTATTGTTTTTCTTAAATCTTCTGTAGAATCTTGTGGTGAAGCTTTAATTTCAATAATTTTAAAAACTCTATTTAATATTTTATCTGTGAATTCTGTATTTACATTTAGATTATGTGTATTCTCATCAATATCAACAATTAAATATGCTTGATTTTCATATCTTTCTTTAAAATTCAGTGGTAATAGACCCCCTGAATAGTAGTGATTATTTGAAAGTTTTTTGAAACCATGTTCATGGCCCAAAGCAACGTAATCATAGTTAAAATCATTGGAGTTTACCCTACTATGAAGGGTTTCATCTCCTGTTGAACCATGAGCGACAGCAATATTTATAAAGCTATTATCCTTTGGGTCTTGATTTTGGATCCAATTGTCATAAGCTGTAGTGTAAGATTCAAAACTTTTAAATTCAAAATAAGGAAACAAATAAAACCTGACCTTCTTTTCAAGAAATTCTAATAATAAAGGTTGATTTAATTTAATCGCCTCAACTAGGTCTCTCTCTTTAAAATAATATAAATTTGGGTATTGATCTTTATTTATATGAGATTCGAATGGAGTGTAATCATAACCTCTAAAGATTCCATGATTTCCCTCTATATAAATAAATGGAACTTGATTATTTGTATTTTCAAAAAAGATTTGTAAGCCTTCTTTTAGAGTTCTCCTTGCAGGTTCAAGAGGGGGATATGAACTATATTTAGAGGGATGATGGAATATATCTCCACAATGAACTAAAAAATCAAGATCATTTATTCTAGATATATCATTCATAACTTTCAAAAAGGAATCATAAAGTTCCTGCTCAAATGGTTTTGAATAATTCTCAATAGCCCATTGATTTATTACTCCTCTTCTTGCTCTATAGCCAAGATGAGTATCAGACATATGAACAATTTTGACCATTATATCACCTATTTATTCTCCTAAAACTTTTTGCCGCCAAGATTCAGTATATTTCTTGGTTCTATCATCAAATTTTAATTCCATAAATTTACTTTCTAACTTGTTATATTCAGAAACTAATAATGTACTTGCTTCATGAGCTCCTACTAAACATAAAGGGTAACCTCTGGGGGAATATGGCATTATATTTTGTAATATATACTTTGCATCTTTAGTATCTAAGAAATCTGGTATATCAAATCTTAAAGCTGCACTATTTTTTTGCAATCGAGCGATGTATGCTTTACTCTTAGTATAGGCTGAAAGATCAGGCATCTCTACTAAGAAATTATTTTCTTTCATAATTTCTGACCAAATAGGTAAAATAAAATTTCCCTGTGCATCCCTTAATCTGCAAGTCTTGGAGATTGTATAATAATTAATATTATAGGATTCAACAAATTTAAAGAAGAATTTTGTAAAAGCCTCTGGAGGAAAGATATGATGTCGGAACATTTGTATTCCATCACCCAGAAATACAACCTTTTTGTTTTTTCCCCAATTACTCTCCTCTTTTATTCTGATAAGTGATTTTAAAATCTCATCAGCGGTTCTAATTCTATCAACTACATGCGCTATAGAAGGGTAATAGAATGCATGGTTATCTATGGCACTTTTTATTTTATTACTAAATGTTGTTTCATACCAATCTTCTAATTCATCAATAAAATTTTTCAAATCTCCTACGTAAAAGACCCTTTTTACATTTTTCACAAAATTTTCAATAACAGTTTGGTAAATGATTAATTTGTGTTCATTGTCTTCGATATAAGTAGTAATTGGTTTATACATAATCTTGTTAATATTGTACTTTCCATCTATAAGAGTAATTTGACCCTCTCCAAATTTAAATGATCCTAATCTTGCATAAGTTCCAGATAATGTGTTTGAACTCTCATCAAATCCAATTATTTTAAATCCATTATCAACATAATCTACTAATTCCACTTCAATTTCAATATGGGGCATTTCACTAAAGTGAGCACCCATATTTCTAAGTCTTTCATCAGAACTACTAGTAGGATCAGGGTCTTCTAACTCTCTTTTTTCCTCTTCTGTCCAAGTTATCTTATTAGACTTAATAAATTCTTTAAATTGTTTAATGTCGTGATCATTAGACCTTTCGGGTCGATTCTTCATCGACTCATCCAACGATATTAATTCAAAATCGAATGAAATTAAAATCACCAAATTTAATTATCAAAATCAAGGAAGCCCTGTTGGAGGAGGACCTGGATTTATATCTTTCATTTTTTTAGCAAAATCTTCATAAAAGGATTTTGAAGAGGTTTCAAAATAATCATCATATAGAGGAATTTTAAGTTTTTGAAAGTTAGTGAGCCAAATTCCTGAGATTAATGCAATTCCAACTGTACCTGTAAGAGATTCTAAATCACTTTGTTGAACTCCACCACCAATACTCCGTGCAGCTACTTGTTTTTCTTTATCAGATCTCAATGGTAAATTAATTACAGTGTTCATATTTGATAATATTGTGTCATCTATAGGGGAATATTGTTGGGATATAACTTCAAGACCTAAATTAAACTTTCTTCCTTGACGCGAAATATCCTTGAATACATTGCTAAATCTCATCATTTCTGGCCTCAATATACTAGGTGCTTCTTCAATTGTAAATATAATTATTGGTAAATCAGTAGGATCTTTAACTTCTTTTCCACTTTTGATGTATAATTTATCAATTGAATTTTCATAGTTTTTATAGAAATTTGCAGGTAATCTTTGTTTGAGTTTTGTTTTTAATGTGTCAATATCTGTAGATGATTTTAACGCTTTTCTAATGTCAAAAAGTGTTCTAGCTAACACACCATTGAACAGAAATTGCTCTAAATCTGAGATCATGGACACATTAAATATAATTATACCCCCTTTTTCTAATTTTTTCACAATCTCTGGTAATTTACTGCTTGCATTAGATCGAAACATCTCAGAATATTCTAACCAAGTAAGTCTCCTTCTTACTGCTGCCATAGTCGCATCACTATGCCCTCCACGTAGGGGAGAATATCCTTCTGTTAAAAGTTTCTCAATATAATCTTCTTGATTCTCGTTGTATGCAGAATGAACCGCCCCAACTTGTAAATCATTAAAAGTTCCTGTAGCGTATAAATCAACAGGTTTAATTTCTTGATAATTTATAATACAAGGTTGAGCCATGCTTTTTATTGGAGCCGGAGGTACTCCTTTATTAGGATAAAGATAAAACCAACTTCCAATAAGCTTTTTATTATAATCTACGGCTTTGCAAATATCATTGACTCCATATTTTAAACATCCCAAAGCATATTCATCATGCATATCAATTGCTAACATAGAGATTTTTGTTCCTTTTCCCTTTAAAATAACATGTGCATTATGCTGTAGGAGACCATCAAGAAATACTTGGTTTAAATTCGATTTCCCAGTACCTGTTGCTCCAGCAATAAAAAAATGATACATAAGATATTTAAAGGGGAAATAGACATTAACATTAGCTTCGGACGCCAATGAGCCCATATACACTCCATCTGGAGTAAATATTGTCTCTAAATAATTAGCTTTATCATCTTGAATTTCAGAGATTTTCATGGAATGGGGCTTTAATACTCCCTTTTCCATAATATCTTCAATAAGAAAGAAAACATTTGTCGTGAAATTATTTTCCTTTTTAAACTTTTTGTCTCTCTCCGTGAGAATTATCGGACGTCCTTGAATCACATATTGTAACTCAGTCTCAAGTTCTGCGGTAATGTAATCTGTCATTTTAACATTTTTTAACTTTTGTCGAGTCATAATATAATCCTGAATAGTGTATTCTTTTAGAATTTGGATAATTATTGTATAATCTTTGTTTTCAGTTTTATCTTCAGCTTCTAGTTTAACAAACCCATGAAGATGTACATATTTCTCATGAAATATTTCAATTACGCTTTCTGTTGGATTTATTCTAATTATCATTATTATCTTTTGTCCATTCTCTTCTTAAATAATATTATTATTTAACTTAAATAAATAAAAAATTGTATTAATGGAAACTTATATTTGTTTTATGGTTTTTTGAATTAAGTATATTACAATATAAATAAAATTCGAGGACTAAACAAATTTAGTAGTCTATAAAAGATCTATTGCTGATTTGAATAAATCTTTTTTATCAATTTTAGCTTTCTTTTTGTGAGATTTGAATTGGACTGAAGACCTTTTATAGACCTGAGGATTTAGTTCAGAGACAAATGGTGATATTCTTACCATTTGAGGCCCTCGGTATGAATTTTTGATTGAAGGAGAAACAAGATATAATTGATCTTTTGCTCTTGTTATCGCAACATAAAAAACTCTTCGTTCTTCTTCATATGCATCTTCGTCTCCTATGCTTCTACCTGATGGAAAAGAATCTTCACATAACATAGGTATAAATACAACTCGCCACTCAAGTCCTTTAGCTCTATGTACTGTAGATAAAATCATTGGTTTTTCTTCCTCTTTTTGCTCACCTGCACGAACTGTTTTAGCTTCTAAGTTAGAAAGGTTTAAACTTAAATTTTCTAAAAACTTCTTTAACGTAGGAAAATTCTGCGCATATACGCTCAACTGATTTAAATCTTCTATACGTTCTTGCCAATTATCAAATTTTGACTTTAAATGGTCTTCAAGAACTTTTACTAAATCTTTAGTTACCTCTGATGGATTATCATCGGGAGAGAAATTGATTAGATTTTTGACGTAAGAGATCAGATTTTTTATTCCCTCTTTAGATATTCTAGAACCTTTTAATTTCTCAGTATAAAACATTTTGTTAATCAACGCATCAATTGGATGTTCTATATTTGAAATAGCTTCAAAAATTTTCGAACCAGAAGTAGTCCCTATGCCTTGAATAATTGAAAAGATTCTAGCCCATGAGACTTCGTCATGAGGATTTTCAATTATTCGTAAATGAGCTAACATATCTTTAATATGAGCTCTTTCAAAAAAAGCAACTCCTGCTCGAACTTCATATGGTATGTTTTTTGCTCTTAATTCAAGTTCTATTCTTAGTGTATGAGATGCTGCTCTAACCAATATTGCCATTTCTTCTAAATCAATACCGTCTGAACGTAGGTTTAAAATTTGTTTCGTAATAAATTTTGCTTGATCTTTATCATCTCCTAGATTTACTTGGTATGGTAACACTCCATTGGGACGTGTGGAGCGCATAGATTTTTTAAACTGTTTTTCATTATGTTCTATTGAGTTATTTGCTAAATTTAAAACCTCAGGTACACTCCTATAATTATATGTTATTGTATATTTCTTACAATTCTTATATCTTTTTTCAAAATTGAGGATATTTTGAAAGTTAGCCCCTCTAAATGCATATATACTTTGAGCGTCATCTCCAACTGCAATAACATTCTGGTTTGGATTTTGTTTTACTATTTTGTATATAATTTCATCTTGTATATAGTTTGTATCCTGATACTCATCAACAAGAACATATTTTATATTCTTCGCAATTAATTGAGCAACCGTCCTTTCATCTAATAACTGATTCCAATAAATCAATAAATCGTCGAAATCCACTAAATTGTCTTCGGCTTTTTTCGCTCGATAAATTCTAAAGACTTCTTCTAGCTTTTTAATAACATCATCACTATCAAATTGAGAATATTTCCAAAAGATTATGTCTTTAATTGATTTATTGCAATTAATAGAAAAAGATAATATAGCTTTTGTCATTCTAGAATTTGGAAATCTTTCTTCAATTTCTTTTACATTCGCTTTTTCAATTGAGAGCTTCATTAGCGTCCGTGCGTCAGTTTCATCCATTATAATATAATTTGCTTTTAATCCTAAACTTTTAGCGTATCGACGAATAAAACGATTTGCTATTGAATGAAATGTACCACCCCAAATACCTTTTGGTCGTTTTCCTAACAAGGTTTCAACACGTTTGACCATCTCATTTGCTGCCTTATTGGTAAAAGTCACAAGCATAATTTGATTTGGTCTTACTCCTGATTTTAATAACTTAGCAACCGAGTAAGTAATTGTCCTTGTTTTACCACTTCCAGCTCCCGCAATAACCAACATTGGACCCTTAATGTTATTAACGATCTCAAGCTGCTCATCATTTAAATCTTCTTTAAAATTAATTTCATTGTATTCTTCAATAACTTTTGGAGCATCTACTTCTAAGGAATCCGAATAATCTTCGTCATAAAATTCAAATATGTATTCTTCTTCCAAGTTATCTTTTTTCTGACTCAACCTTATATGCTACTCTTATTTTCTTTTTAACTTATTAAGTAATAGAGATGTGTGAATTTTATAAAATAAAATATAATTCTTAATTACAGTATAAATATACAAATATTAACTAAAAATAAAAAAATTATCTTATAAAAGACCAACAAGTACTTTAAAGGCTGCAGTCTCTTCACCATCATCTACAGAAGTAATAGTGTAGGTTATGTCATGGGTATCTCTTATATGGGCTGCTGCTTGTGCTGAAATAAATTTCATTCTAGTATTTGTATTTGCTCCTTCCCAAATCCAAACTTTACTATTATGACTGTCCACAAAGAGTAAAATTTCATTTGAATCTAATAATTCAAACAACGGAACATTTTCTTTATTTTCAAGTTCCTTAAAATCTTCCGTTTCTTCACTGAATTGATATATAAATATCAAAATAAAATCACTTGAATTTCTTCACAATACAAATATATGATTATTTAATCTTGCTAGCTTATAAATCTTTAATATGAAGAATTACAACTTCATATAAATTCTGCATAATTTGTTCCAAAAAAGTAGTGATTTTAGTAAAGATATTGTATAAATTTATTAAGCTATGATTTGGTTTTTTTAAAAATCATTTTGGAATCTTCTTCTTCTCAATGTTGAGATAAGATGTCCTCTTGAAAGGAGTTGAATTCCAAATTGTGAGCTATATTCCCTAGAAAAGTCAGTGATAACATTACAAATCATAATTCCACCTTCAATATTAGTATCAATACATGCTTTATGCAATTGTCGCAATTGAGTTATTGAAATTTCTCTTTTCCAGTCTCTAATGAATATACCAAATGTATTAAGTTTATTTTTCACAACTGCATCAAATTTCCAAACCTTTCCAGATTTCCCTTTATAATCTAAGGGACCTCTAACAAACTCATATTTCTCAGAAAAAACATTTCGAGCCAATTCATCTAAGTTTTTATCTCCTAATGACATGAAGACACACAATTTAAGTGGATATATGTATTACTTATATGTTATTTCAATATTTATCTAAATAATATTTAAGATGGTATATTATGGAGGAAACATCTATAATATGAAATAAGCAAAGAAGAAAAGTAGATACCGACAAAATTTACTTATATTTATTGAAATAATAGTTATTCATATTTGTTGAATTCAAATAACTTGATAAAAGGATATTCTCCTTCAGAATCAAGATTATTTTTTACATAATTAATTAGTTTTTGTTGTAAAAATTCAATTAGGTTATTTGATATTTTTTCACAAATTGAGGGACATTCTAAGAAATCATTATTTAATATATACTCACAATTATGATTTAATTTTTGACATAATTTTTTAAGTTGTAAGGACATTCCTTGAGCATACAAAACTGAAATACAATCCCATGTATCTTTTACACCAGCCACTCGACTTGGAGGTGTCTTTTTTAATACCTTTTTTAAATTTATTTCACATAAATTATTATTTAACCTAGTTATAATTGATTTAGCTTCCTTCTTAGCTTCAAGTTTGCATAGAAAGATATAATACTGCAATAATTCCTCTGCTTCTTTAGCTTTTTCAGTATCAATAATTTTCCATCCATTTGACTTTTTACACTTAATATCTTTTTGCTCGGGATTAGAAAAATTGGTGGGATAAATCCAGCATTGAGGAAGTTTAATTCCCGAGTTATGAACTGAGCAACCTTTAATTTTTTTATCAAATAAAAAACATTTGCCTTTAATCTCATCAAACCTTAATTTAAAACTAAACACATCGCTTCTAATAAAATCTTTTCTATCTGCATAACCTCGTTTAATATATTCACTAGCTAGCACTTTAGGTACATTAATTTTAATCGAACAACAATCACCATTACAAATATCTAGGCAATTAGGACCCTCGATTGCAGATTTCATTAGATGATTAAATTTTTTTACAACTTCCCAAAATTTGTCGTCAACCAAAGTATTTTTAATTATTTCACTTTTTTTTGTTATTCATAAAGACTGATTAAGATTTAAAATTCATATATAAAATATCTTTTGATGTAAATAACTTTAAATTAACATAATTTTATTATTTAGTAAATTTTGATAACAAATTTTCTAGAAAATTATTTCTAAATCTAAACAATATAAATGTGAGAAGAGTATCGATGTCAGAAAACTTAGTTATAATAGACGTAACTGATCGCGAACGCATTATTCTTGATGGTTCACAAAATCTTAAAGAAATATCAGGTAAAGGAACTCTCCTAGTAAAAAATCCAACACAAAGAAGTAGATTATGGAATTTAATATGTAATGTTAAAGAAAATGTAAATACTTCTCTTGAGTCAAAAGAACTCACAGTTGGAACATTAAATCCTACACAGGAATTTACTAAAGAATATGAAATAAGAGAGCTTAAAGGTTCCTCAATAAAGGTCGAGGAAATATTTGATACAAATAACTCTGATCCTGGTAAAGTAAATAACACGTTTTTATATAATACAGATAATAAATGTAGTTTAAAACTCATTCTAACAAATCCATTGAACTTGCCAATTTTTGATATAAAAGTGAAAAGGGATATGCCATCCTTTATTCAAGAAATTGAAATGAGGAATCCTAGCCATGGTGATGCTAGTTTAAAGGAGGAAGATGGGAAGCGGACCCTTGCTTGGGAATTAACATCTCTAGATGCTGAAAATAAAGCTGAACTTGAGATATTCTTTACAGTGAATATAAAAGAATTATCTAGTCAAGAACTTGGAGTATTGAATGTAAATTATTTAATTAATAATTATAAATTAACCATGATGAATCCCGAAGTTCGCGGACTTACAGATTCCATGAGTGGAATTGATAGAGACGAAGGTTCCTCACCAGGAATGTGGGATTGTAATGTCGAATTCATTAATGAATCTGGATTTCAAGTTAAACTCGAAGATGTTAAAGTATCTCAAACTATAACTACTGGAGTTGAAACTGTAGTTTCTCAAACGCCTGAAAGAGTCTTAAATCCTGATGAATCTTGGGATTTTGATTTTCAAGTGGAAGCTAAAGATGTTCCAGAATTAAGTTCAGAAATTGGATTCACACCATTATTTGTAGTGATACCAAGGGTCATCGGTGAAATTATAAAAGAGTCAACTATTTACACCGTATTAAGCGCTACTATAGATAAAGCGATAAATCCTCCAGAAGTGGATGCATATGCTAATACTGATATGTCAATAATTAATATGATTGTAAATGATGGGTCCTCAAATATAGAGAAATTCTTCTTATCTGATGAACTTCCTCTTGATTTTATTCCTCCTTTAGTTAAAGATGTGAAAATCGAGTTGGAAGGTATAGATATTAGTTCACGAGAAGAATTCGTACAAAAAATACTAATAGATCCTAGTGATCAAGATTTTTCTAAAAAACATCAAATCTATGTTGAGTTGTTTAATCTTTCAAATGAATTTACTCCAGGTAAACAAATGGTTATATCATATCCATTACTCGCAAGGAATCCCAGGCCCCCTACTGAAACTAAATACATGACTCCGGTGAAGATTGAGATTAATAGTCCCGTAGAGGGAAATTCTTATAAAAGAGAACCAGATGAAGAACCGGAATTAAAGGTAAGATATGTTAAACGTAAACTTAAAACTCTTAAAAGTATTAAACCCGGTCTTACTGAAGGAGAATTTACTATTGGAGTTAGAGTACAAAACAAAGGAGATGTAGAATTGGAAAATGTTCTTGTAAAAGATATTATTCCTACTGGTTTTAGTTTAACTGAATTTACACCACCTGAAGGAGCAACTCATGAAGTAGTACAAGTTGGAGATCTTTCAGAATTGCATGTGAAAGTAGCTGAGATAAAGGGGGGTTCCGCAGTGAGTATTAATTATAATTGCTCTGGTGCAGGTGATTACCCTCGATCAGAACCTGTTATTATAGTTGAAGGAAGAGGTGCTGGAGAGTCATCGAGCACATCAGAAACACCTTCAGTCGGAACAGAAACACCCAAAGCTCATGTAGCTGACTCTCAAGCTGGAAAAATACATGACTTATTTATTGATTTATATAAAGCTATTGATCGAGCTCCAACATGTGAAGTTTTTGGAAACATGCTAGAACGAAGGAGAGATGCTTTACCACCCGGACCAGTTCTTCATCAAATTTTAGCATATGCTAAGGAACTAAAAGCTCTTGGAGAAAAAATTATAGTCGGTTCTCTATATGATGAAGTAATGGTTAAATTAAAAGGGTTTAAAAACAAGTATGATTAATTTCTTTAATAATATATAAAAGCTTTTTTCTTTTTTTTTCTTTTTATATCACCATTTTGTTTTCACAGAATAATTTAAAAAAAAGCAAATAAGAAGTTTTTATAAATATATATTTAGCTTATCAACATCTTCTTGAATTCTTGATATACGTTTCGTTTTACCTGCTTCTTCTTCGAATCCCTGAATATCTTCTTCTAAATTGAATTGCTCCTCTTCGTATGCTTGTTCAATCATCATTCCATACCTCACAGCAGCTGCCATTAATTCAGGGATTAATGAAGTCATAGCTCTGAAACTAAAAATACCAGATAATACTGAAAGTCTTTTTATCATTTCACCAAAGGGATCTTGTTCAATTTCTGGTTTTTTCATTATGTCCATTATCCTTTTAAATAAGACTTCATAGAAAAGTTCTTGTTCCTCTTTACTTAAGTTTTCTTCTTCTTCTTCCATCTTGATTGACTCGAGTTTTATATAATAATGTTATATTAAGGATTAAATATAATTGATTTTAATTAGATTAATTTATAGAAAAAGTTTAAATATATAATATTTATGAATGCTCGTGAGCGTTTTGTTGCTATTTTTGATAATACAATGCGAGAAAGACTTGATAGAGTTCCTACACACGTGCAATATATCAGAGAAGGATTTATATCCAAATATCGTAATAATATTATGAAAGATTATAAAGGAAAGTTATTTAATAATATGTACTTTGATATACCTTACATTTTAGGATTTGATTCAATATTTGCTCCGTTTCCTTTAAGTTATAAAATAAAATCAATTAAAATCCGAGATAAAGATGGAAAGACAATCAAAATTAAAGAAAATGGACAATCTATCAAACAAAAATCTTCTTATTATGAAGGTGGATTTATAGATAAAATTGAAATTTTAGAGGACTTATGGGCAAATTTGAAAATTGTTGATAATAGTCATTATCTTGCAAAATCTCTTGATTTTTATGAAAAATTGGCTCGTTATATATTTCCAGTATTAATGGTTGGAGGTATTTTTGATAAAGTTTGGCAGGCTATGGGGATGCCAATTTTTGCTAAAAATTTTCAAAAAAATTCAAACTTTTATAAAAAACTAATAGAATTTTATGCGGAATTAACAAAATTAAACATAGAAGGTCTGATTAATGCAACGGGAGATAAAGGCAGAATAATCACATTTTTAGATGATGTAGCTTTTAAAGGGCGTTCCATGATTTCTAAAGAAAGATGGAATCAAGACTTCTTACCTCACTATAAGGAGATTCTATCACTAGTTTTGGATACAAAACTAATTCCCATTATTCATACTGATGGTAACCCTACAGAACTAATTCCATCATTTAAAAATGCGGGTTTTAAAGGCTTGCAAGGTTGGGAGGGAGGAGCAGATCCACAATATATTAATGATAATTTCCCAGAATTTGTTATAATAGGATTTGGTGATGTAAGTCATATCCTTCCCTTTGGAGATCAACAACAAGTTCGAACTCATGTTAAAGAATTAATGAATATATTAAAAGATAATAGGCATTTTATCATAGGCCCAAGCACAGTTATATATCAAAAGATACCTCTCAGAAATGTAATAACTTTCATAAATACAGTAAAGAAATATGGTAAATACTAAATAAAATTACTAAATCTGGAGTTTTATAACCACTAATATAGGATCGTTGAATATTTCAATATTTAATAAAAAGCTACGATAGATAACTATTATTTAATATAATGTTTTGACCCGTTGAATATCATCTTTAAGGATTTCTAAGAAATCATTTATTTGTTCAATTTGTTTATTAATTATTTCAATTTTTTTATCAATCATCTCAGAGTTTGATAAATCTTTTTTCTCCAATTCAATTCTAACTATATTAAATGATCTTATTTGATTTAAAATATTTTGCATCCTTTTTATCTTAATTTGAAATAATTTCTTATATTTTTTTAGATCTTCGAGCTTCGTTTCGATGGATTCTATATAATTGAAGCATTTATCAATATTGTTTTCTTTCTTTAATTTTGTGATGAGTAACTCAATACTCACTAAATATGTTATTACTAACTTTTGCTGTTCCTTATCAATTGATTCTATTTTAAAACTGGATTCAGAATTTATATCTTCCAAAATATCTGAAGTATATTTTATATTAATTTTTTTTAAAATTTGACTAACAGTCTCTTTTCCTTTAGGTGCTTCATCTGAAATTCCAAAATCATCAAGATCTGTTATCAACTCCAAATCATCTAGTTCTACCTTAGTAATTAAAGGGGAGAATTTTACCTGCAGTTTTTTCCTTCCAAAATACTCATTATTCTGTCTAAGGATTTGAGTGTATATTTGGATAAATTCTTGACCAATAGGTGCAAATAGAACACCTCCATTTTCATCAAGTTGATTTAATAGAGGATTTATCTTCGATTGTTCGATTGCTCCAGTTACCAGGATTTTTTGCCAGGGACTTAATTCTGACATCCCATTAAGGGGATTTTTAACAATTATTGATATATTATCATTTAATTTCAATCTCTTTAAGTTTTCAGAAGTAAATTTAGCGATTTCTGAATTTGCTTCAAGAATTATAATTTCTCCCTTAGGTGCTAACTTATGTGCTAAAGCAGCGATATATCCACTTTTTGCCCCCAATATTAATAGATCATCATTTTCCGTTAAGGATAGTCCTTGAAGCATAATTGTTATCATATGAGGAGCAGATATTGTTCGATAATTATTAGGATTTAGCTCATCATAGTAGAATAAATTTGGTACATCCTCATAAAGTTTTACTATATTTATGAACTTATCTGGAATAAACTTTTCTAAGGGTACATCCATAAAAGCTTTGATCAATCGTTTATCTTTTAAGATTTCATTTAAAATTAAAGAATCTAGTAAACGTTTTTTCTTTAATTTCAATTTTTCTTTGAATCTGTCGTTTCTGTCCAAATTTTATCAACTTTTTTTACTAAAAAAATAATATAAATCTAAATTATTATACTTTTTTATAATAAATATTATCTGTTTCAGTACGCTTCTATATCTATGATGGTTCTAGATATTGAGAACTTAAAGGATGCGAGAATAACAATATCTCTTATTATAATTAATGTTTTGTTGTTTTTCATTTTTAATCCAGCTACAGCTGAAGATTTTCTCCTGATTTTTGTACAAATTAATAGAAGGGTAATTGAGAATAATGAGATTTGGAGAATATTTACATCCATGTTCTTTCACGCAGATCCAATTCATCTTTTTTCTAATATGCTTGGTCTTCTATTTTTTGGAGCAACAGTAGAGAATAACACTATTATTAAAAAATATCAATATTTAATTATTTACTTTACATCAGGTATAATTGGCAATATCTTTTCATTACTCCTCCTTCCTTCAAATGTGATTAGCTTAGGAGCTTCAGGAGCTATTTTTGGATTATTAGGGGTTGCTTTTGTCATGATAGCCACAGATTATCAACCCCTTCTACTATTTGCTCTTTTGTATCTTCTATTTTTTGTAATCTACTCATTTGCTCCAGGTATTAATTATTGGGCACACTTGTTTGGGTTAATAGATGGAGTGATATTTGGCTATTTTTTTTACTTCCGAAAACGAAAAATTAAACCTGTTTATTAACCTAAATTTGTATTCTTTTATATTAGAATATAGTTAAGGTCTTCAGTTTTTTTTCTTCACTTTCTTTTTAATTGCTAATTCCATTGAAAAATCTCTTGGACAATGATTTTCAATTATACAAATCTCACATTTTGGTCGAATGGGATTGCAAATCTGTTGTCCGAATCTAACAAATAATCTATTCAATTTTAACCAAAGTTCTTTAGGAATTTTATCTCTTAATGCTTTTTCGGTTTCCAGAGGTTTTGTGGTTTTTACCCAACCTAATCTGTTACTTATGCGATGTACATGTGTATCCACAGGAATAGCAGGTATTTTAAAGGCATATACTAGTACACAATTAGCAGTTTTACTACCTACACCTGGTAAACTCATCAATTCCTCATAGTTTTCTGGAACAGTACCATTGTATTTATCAATTATAACTTTAGATACTTCCTTTACTCTAGCAGCTTTAACCCTATAAAACCCTGATGATTTAATTAGCTGTTCAATATCTTCAATATATGCTTTAGCGATTTTTTTTGGAGTATTATATTTAGCAAATAATTTTTCAGTTGCTATTCTAGTATTTGAGTCTTTAGTCCGTGCTGATAATATGGTAGAGATTAAAATTTTAAAAGGATCTTGCTTTTTTTTAGCTAATTCGTCTAAATGAGCTTTTCCTTCTAAATATTGCTCAATTTTAACTAAAATCTCCCTATAATTCATTTTTACTCATTTTTTTCTAAAACGTAAATCTTCCTTTTGACTATTTGGCCTTTTTTTGCGTCTATTAGAGTCCTTACTTGTTGTTTACGAAATTTAAGTTTTTGGTTAGATTTGCTAATTATCCTATTGAGATCTAACAATGGCACAATACAAAAATTATGCTTAGAAGCTATCTTGTCAATATTTACTTGTATATCATTACCATCAATAGTATTTATAATTGGTGATATAAAGCAAATTCTCGAATTTGGTTTTAGAATCTTATAAGCTTCTCGAAAGAAATCATCATATAACGGTTCCAGTTCATTATCAATTAATTCTCTTGCTTGAGAATAATATGGTTTTTTTAAATAGAATGGTCCTAATTCTGGTTCAGTGCATATACCATCAAAGAAATATGAATCAAATTTTTTAGACAAACTCCTTGCATCTTGTTTTATAATCCTTTGATGAGTATATGGAGGTATTTCTTCCTCAATAGAGCTTAATAACCAATGAATATTTCGGATTGTATTATTTACTTTCGTTAAGTTATTATCTGATCCATAAATTTGAAAGTCTTGTAGTATAGAAAACAATGCAATTGTTCCATTTCCAACAAATGGATCTAGAATTTTCTTGTCTTCTCTATTCTCAAACAAATTCAGAAAGTTCAACATAATAATTGCAAGTTTTGGAGAAATAGAACTTTTAAATTCTTTATTAGGTCTTTCTTCATCAATTTTTTTTTTGAAATTCGGATTATCTGTAGTAAAGGTCCTTCCGAGATATGCACCTTCTTCAGTAAAGCCGAAAATTATTTCTGCTCTGTTTTCATTGAGGAGATCATATTTTATTATATGATGGGGAAAAATTGGATTCAAATTACCTGATTTGATATTTTTTTCAGGATATTGATAATATAGTACTTTTATTGATCCCTTTTGTCTGAGAACTGTCGAAATTTCTTTATTCAAAAAGGGTAAAAAGTGTTTCACTAAGATTTCAGAATAATATCTATCATCATAGAGATTAGGATAAATTGAAACAGCAAAAAACATACTTTCATAAACTTTTGGGAATATTCCCTTTTTTCCAATAATAACATTATCAATAATATTGATAATCTTCTTTCTGGTACTCTCTACATGTTTAAATTTTTGCATTTGAATTGGAAAGGAGTCTTTAATCGTGTTGATATCGATAAAATCAAAAATCTTTGATATTTTTTGACATCCGCCTAAATTAAATTGAATCTCCATTAATTTATTAATATAGTGTGGATCTTGATGTAGATCATCAAATTCTACAATCGCTAAATTTGCAGAATAATCAATAATTCTCCCTCGATACTTAGAGAATTTTAGATAATTATCCAATTCTGCCAAGGATAATTGCCAATTAGAGCCTAATACAAAAATAAATCTTTCCATAATAAGAAAAACATAATAAGAAAAATAATAATTAAATAGTAAAAGAATAGACTAAATTTCTATTTTATTATTAACTTTTATACTTCTTTTCTAACCATTCTTTAAAGGCTATTGTAGCTTTACCTCGCCATATGGCTTTCTTTGGGAATCCATCTTCAAATTCAATAATATCATCATTTGTATAATTTGGAATATCTTCATCATCATCACCAACTAACTCTTCTTCGTCTAAATCTATAGAAATCTCATATATCTCACCTGTAATATCTTCCAAGGCACTCATAATATCTTCTAGATCTTCCTTCTTTCTTTCAATAACTGGAACTTTTTCTAAAACCTCTTCCTCAGTGACTTCTTTTTTTTCTTTTTCCTTAGAAGCTTTTACATATGCTTCTTTTTTCTTTTTTCGCTCTAATCGTAGATTTTTAATTTCTTTGATGATTTCACCATAATTATCTTTAAAGTGTTTTAAACTTACATTTATAAGATCTGAAACGTTATCCCATTTCTCTTGTTTAACAATATTTTCTACCCAATAATATAAATCTAGATTTAATTCGATTGTAACTGCTTTTCCTTCTGAATCTAGACTACCAATTAAAAAATTCAAAATATTGGCTATTAATATATCATTGTCTAAAGCAGAAAATCCATATTCATGGGCTAAAGAAGAGAATATACTAATATTTCCCAAACCCACAACTTTACCCTTAAAGTATTCGGAGATAACCATTAAAGGAATTTTAGGGCTATCTTCTTCTATCCAATATTCTCCATTATACAGCTTACGCCAACTATTTAATCCAGACTGTAATACCCAATCAATTTTTATATTCTCTTCATCTTCGATAAAATCTAAGATTTCAGTCGAACAAGAACTTGAAAATACTATTTTTTTTACCTGGTTTGTTATAATGTGAGGTTTAAATCTAGTTATTATAGGTCTCTTTTGAAGATTAACATAATTTACTGAATCATAGATCTCATCCGATACAAACTCAAATCCAAATTTACGTGTTAATTCATTTAAATTTGTATTGTTATTATAATCTCCTCCACTAGAACTACTAATTAAGAGACTCCCTCCCTTTTTTACATAATTATCAAGAATTTCTATTTCATTCTCATTTAGATTTATATTCCTTGGAGTTGAGAGAATTATAACATTATACTTTTCTAAATTTGCTAAAGAATTAAAGCCAGCTTCAATCTTTCCTAATTTATATCCAGAATTGAAAAGAAATTGTACAAATTCTCCAAAGCTTGAACTTTCTACCGTTAATATATTATTATGAGAGTAATCTAAACCCAACGTTATATTGCCACTCAAATTAAATCCTACTCATCAATTATGAATTCAAAAAAAATTGGTTCTCTTCTTTTAATTCTCTATAAGATATATTTCTTCAATGCTATAAATAAAATTATCTAAATTTTAAAGACAATAATATCAAAAACTATATGATATAAATTTGGACCATAGCTTTTAACAAATCTATGTGATTTTAACTCAGATCTATAACCTTCTTTCTGAGCGATTTCATTAAATACTTCAAATAGAGAGTTATATTTATCTTTTTCTTCCACCCCTTCGTAATGAAACATGGTTCCATTTGTCCCAACTAAAGT
>JAHPYZ010000134.1 GCA_019058425.1 Promethearchaeota archaeon | reverse complement strand
AAAGAGCACATCATACACCGTCTGAATTGAGTGGAGGTGAACAACAAAGAGTTGCAATAGCTAGAGCGTTCGCAAATGATCCAGCAATATGTGTTCTCGATGAGCCTACTGGTGATTTGGATTCTAAGACAGGTGTAATGGTGTTAAATCTTCTTAGAGATTTGAATAAGAGGGGGGCAACCTTTGTTGCTGTAAGCCATGATGCTGCTGTGTCAGAATTTGCTACTAGAGTATTTCATATGAGAGATGGAAAGCTTACTCACGAAGGAAAAATAGGAGGGCTAAAAGAAACTGAAATTATGCAGCTAAAAAGAAGACAAGAAACAGAAATAAATAAAGAAAAATGTAAAAGTAAAATTTTTCAATATCTCTTTTCAAATCAAGGAAGAAATGAAATTCCAATAAGTGATATTAAAAGTAGTATTCCGAATTCTATAGTAATGAATTTACCAGAACACTTTAATGATATTTTGCAGGAATTAATTGAGGAGAATAACTTTTTTGGAAGTATTGAAGGAGAAATTTTAATTTTAAGATAAAATTTCATGGATGAGGATTATATAAAAATCTAAAATAATTTTATTCATATGACACACATTAAGCTCGTTTTTAAATATGCGTTTCAAGATTTGGGTAAACAAAAGATTAGAACGTTATTAGCCATAATAGGGATGTTAATATCCATTGGTTTACTAACTGTGATTCTATTCTTGTCAGACTCTATTTCAGTAGGTTATGCTGATTTTCTTACTATTGAAGCAGGTAATCAAGATGCTGTTGTCTCCGTAAGACATTATTATGAAGAACCAGATAATAGATCAACATATTTTGAATATGACCCATTATTTGAGACTATTCAAAACTCAACCAGTATTGTAGAAAATTATATTCCAAGAATGGAATTGACTGGATATGTTAATATTTCTGAAGAATTTCGTACAACAAATCTTTCAGAGGAAGAAGTATGGAGTACGATAGTAGGAATAAATTTCTCTCTTGAAAATTCTATCAATTTTGGGGTATTTGTAAGTCCAGTATTTAATGAATTACTCGATTTAACGGAATTACCTTCAAATCATTGCGCAATCTACTATGGGTTTAATGATATAATCCAATATTCTGAAGGGGATAACATTACAGTATTCATGGAATTGACTCATGGAGATAAAACGATAAATACAACAAAAGATTTAATAATTGATAAAATCTTTGATTTCAATTTAAAATGGCCTGCAGATTATCGTGATGAAAATTTAATTATTGTAGATATTAATACCTTATATCAGATTTTTGGATATGAGGAATTTAAGGGAAAATGCAGCAAAATGATATTGACTTTTAAAGAATCCAGCAGTCTTTATGATATACGGAATTTTGAAGCATCTACAATTGATGTGAAGAAAATTGTTAATGATATCCAAATTGCAATAGGTATCAATGAATATAATTTGGATTTACCCAAATTACGGGCATTATCATTTGCAGAATTTCTAAGTGTATTTATAGTAATTGTGTTTGTGTTTGTCTCAATTGTGGCTATGCTTATCTCAGGTGTTTTAATCAATGGTATATTAAAAACCTCGGTGGAGGAGAGAATTCGTGAATTTGGTATTTTTAGAACCCTAGGAGCAAACAAAAAGTATAATTTAGCAATAGTTTTAATGCAAGGTTTTTTACTTTGTAACTTTGGAGCCATTTCGGGTATTGTAACGGCATTTCTACTATCTCAATATGTTATAATACCGTTTGCAAATACAGTAGTATCCCAAAGCTTAATGGGGTTTGGGACAATACCTTTTTCATTCAGTTGGTGGTCAATTATAATATCGTATATCATGGGTATTAGTGTAGGGATGATAGTCAGTATTTCTCCTGCTTTAAAGGTAATGCGCCTCCAGTTAATTGAATCTATACATCCCTATCGTCATGAAGATACATTATATCATTTACAGAAAAAAGCATCAGTAAATTATAAGTTAATTTTAGCAGGATTAATCCTGGCTTTTAATGGTGCATTTGTGTTTTATGTTATACCAAGAATTATGATTGCGGCGGATATGGCTCTATTTGCCGGTACGTTGATAGCCATTTTACTAATATTTAATATTGGATTAACTCTTGCGGGATTAGGTTTAATTCCCATAATTTTAAGGTTAGTTATTGAATTATTCAGACCTCTTTCAAGAAAATTACATAATGTTATTAAGATTTTCGTTTTTCGGTATCAACGTAGAAATTCGAGTACAGTTATGATCTTTGCCTTATCTTTTTCTTTTGTTATATTTACCTCATCATTAGTTAATACTCTATCTGCACAAGTTGGTGCTGCAACAAAATTAACTTATGGATCAGATATTTTGATTGAAACAACTGGATGGGAAGAACCTGAAACGGGATTTGGTGGCGGATTTGGTGGTGGATTTGGTGGTGGGGGTGGTTTTATGAGTGATACTAGTGAGGATTCAGAACAACTCTATATAGATTCTCTTAATACTCAAAGCTTACTTGATTCTATTAACCCGAATCGAATTATTACAACGGAATTTGAACAAGATCTATTATCAATGGATGGGATAGAGAAAGTTTCATCTGTATTGGCAAGACCTTTTCAATTAACTCAAATCTATGCTGAAGAAAATAAAGAATTCATGGCAGAGATTGGTGATTTTGCTGGTTTAAGTACACAAGAGATAACACTATTGGGAATTGACGAAGAATATCCATTTGTTGTGAAAAGTGAATTTATAGAAATGACATCTGGAAATTTGGTTTCCTCTTTTAATAATTTATTTGATTATAATCAATCCTATACTTGTATTATTTCTGAAGCAATAGCCCTAGCAATGTCTTTACAAAATGGGGATAAAGTTCGAATCGTGATCCAGAGAGGAGATGAATCAGAAGTTTATCCTTTCATAATAGTAGGTACCGCAAAAAGTATGCCAGGTTTTTCTCGAGAATTTAGTGGAACAACTATGGCAGCTTCAAGAGGAGGTGTGTTAATTTCCCAAGCTACATATATTGAAATTATGGATATCCCTCCTGTCCCTTATTTAGATAGAATTTTCGTTAAACTTCGAGAAGATAAATTATCAAAAGCTCATAATATAGAAGAATTAATTGATGAATATTATCAATCCGATTATAATTATGAAATATCAAATTTAGCAAGAATGATATCGCAACAAGAATCTGCATTTTTTGTATTAGATACCCTTTTTACATTAATAGCACTTACTACTGTATTTATTTGCATTTTTGGTTTGCTTTCATCATCTTATTCAACAATAATTGAAAGGAAGAAGGAGATTGGTATTGTTCGAACATTAGGATTAAAAGGTAGAGATATTAATCGCCTTTTTATAATTGAATCACTTATTATTATGCTCAGTAGCGGAACAATAGGAATAGTAGTAGGATGGGTAACGAGTTGGTTGGTCTCTTGGAATTTAATGGGTACGCTTGTAGGGATGCCAAACGTGTTATATGTGCCTTGGTTCAATATTATATTAATCTATTTACTTTCTTTTGTAATGATTTACATCGGAATGAAGATTCTTTTAAGAAAAGCTAGAAAGCAAAAAATAGTTGAAATTTATAGAGAAACTGTATAAAGAGGTAAGGGAAATTAAACTAAAAAAGTTGTTATTAATATATATAATACTGGTTACAGTTTTTCTTACACATATAGGGTCAGTTATATACATTAATAACAAAAATAAATCCAAAGAACAGGAAAATATATCTGAGATTAATGAA
>JAHPYZ010000097.1:15609-17400 GCA_019058425.1 Promethearchaeota archaeon | reverse complement strand
AAAATGGGCCTGGCAGGATTCGAACCTGCGACATCCCAGTCCGAAGCCGGGCACCCTATCCAGACTAGATTACAGGCCCTTTTCTTGTATATTAAAAATAAAGTAGGTTATATTATTTTCATCCATTATTCATAAAAAACCTTATTGAATTAGATTTAACTACAGTTTTAATTTCACTCAAACATGTAAAAGAAAAGTAGAAATAGTTCAGAGATTTTCCTTTTGAAAACCATTATTAAGATATTTCATGAATAATCGAAATAACTTTATAAATCTTAATCCTTGAGAGAGATCTCCATCAACTTTTATTATTCCTTTCATAAAAGCATCTGTTCCATACATCTCACGTTTTAGAATTTTAACTAGAATCTCTTTAGTAAATATAATCCTAAATGATGCATTCCTATTTATTCCCCTTTTATAGATGGTTGAACCATTTGATATTTTCAACCAAAAGTTAAAATTTATATCAGATACGGCAATTTGGTATGTATCATTATATTCTAATATCTCATCACGAAGATCTTCAATACTTTTGAACTTATTAACAATAAATCTAATAATTCTATCTAAAACTGCGATAAATTCGCTATCATGATTTTCCAAATAATGAATTACAGTATTGAAGCTTTTTGAATTGAGCATACTATCTATTCTTGATACTAATTCAAATATATAATATTGTTATACCTAAATATTCCTTATTATCTACATCGTCTTTAAAGCATTTAAATCTTTCTATCAGGGGTTTAAGTGCTAAAAGGAATAAAATTTTTATATTTTCCTTTATTTACTATGCTGAGAATATTAATTTATCACAAAAAAAATTATATTTTCTTTCTTCTGAATTTGCGGCTATAGTGTAGCCCGGTCTAGCATTCGGGACTGTCGCTCCTGCGACGCGGGTTCAAACAGAACGTTCTCTTCGAGCTTTTTGGAAAATCCCGCTAGCCGCGCCATTCTTTTATAATTATCTCATTAACTTTTATATATTTTATTGGTCATAGTTTCCCTTTTGAGTATTTAAAAGTATGAATTCTTCACACAAAATTTATAATAATGGAGAGATAATAAATAAAAATTGATTATAAATATAAAATTTGAACATTAATAAAAGAAAATTATCGATGGCTTTATGAAGCTTCTTTAAATTATCTTCTCCAAGCATTTTATCCACTTGGACTTTTAAATCTTCTTCTCAATTTGACTATAATTATCGAAATTGCACAAGATATAATCACAGATATAACGGCTATAGTTAATGCAGTATAAAATGGATTCTGTGCTCCTCTTATTGTAATAGAAAAACAGATATCCCAGCAACTATTATCTGTAGCCTTGATAAAGATTGAATAATTATCACTAGTGGAAATACCATATGGTATTTTCCATTTAAAAAAACCAGTATTTTCTGTAGTGGTTATATTTAAAGCTACTTTGCCATCCTTTTTCAAGAATATTACAACCTCTTCACATGGAGAGTCGGTATTCCAAGAAATTTGCACTATATTCCCTGAGCTGAATGTAGAATTTTCAGTAGGAGTAATAATTTCGAGAAATTTCTCATCCGTTATTGTAAAAAATGAACTGAAACCATAATACTTAGGTGTATTGCAATCTTGAATTCTTATTTGATAATTATTCCGAGATAGAGTGGAATAGTTTTCACCTTGCCATACATTCCACACAAAAACTTCATCATTTTCAGTCTCATTTATAATCTCTAATATAAGAGAAGAGTTTAAATACAAATCAATTTTAACTTTTGAATTTATACCAAAACTGTACCAC
>JAHPYZ010000097.1:2617-15599 GCA_019058425.1 Promethearchaeota archaeon | reverse complement strand
TTGGAAAGTATGAGGATAATAGGTTCTGTTTAGATAAGGTTCTACTACTACAATTTTTCTTTTTATTATAGAAAATTCTTCACTGTAATCATATTCACCAGAAGAAACCGTTGAAATTCTGATTTTGTAATTAGTTCCATCATCACAATCCTCTGGAATTTGGCAATATTCAATACCATCATTAATTATCATCATAATTATGATAATTATGATGGTATGTTCATGACACCTACGTTTAGAGATTCCCTATTTGATGTATGGAAAATTCAATATAACGACCATTCCAGCGAGCTTATCCAACTAGCAAAAAGTCTTACTCATCAGAGATTCATTCAAGCCCTCACTCCACAAAAAATTGTCGGCGATATTGCCTTCCAAGTTGGAGCAATGTTAGCAGCGCATATGACAGGAAAAGTTGTCGGGCTAGGGTTAGTCTACACATTTGCCAAGGCAGGATCAGCTTATCCCGGAATTGGAACCGCAATTGGTTTTGTTGTAGGTATGCTTACTTATTGGATTATTAATTCCATTCATGCCACAGAACAACAAAAAGAAATGAACGCCTATATCGCATCACAGACTACCAAGAATGAAAATTATGTAAGTACTGAAACTCTCTCAGAGAAGTGGTGGGCAGATGAGTATTTCGGAAACACCATGCCAGATACCCTAAAGGGAAGTAGGGCGGGAGTATATGAGGAACTTAAAGCTGAAACCAGCGACCATATTTATGAAGGACAGGTGATCTTAGCTCCACATAACGTGCAAAAGACTCAAAATACCTATTTCGGATCAACTCTATTTGGTGTAGATTTCAATGAATTAGTCTTAGATTATTCCCAGCAGACCCGTAGTTATTTAACCTACTCTGATTGGGACGATCCAGAGGGAAGACTGCAACCATTCTTCTATGAGACGTATACGGAATGGGTAAGCGGATTTGGTGTAGAACCTATGCAAGTCGAGAAAACTAACCCTCGTGATGGTCGCGTATTTTTCATGCGAAATTCAATTATGTACTTAGAAGATGAGATTCAAAGTGGCACAGAAAATCAAGACAAACCAATTGATACCATAATACCCTATATGATGGCTAATCCTGGATATGAAGTTGCCTATCCTTCATTACAATTTGCAGATTCCGCCAGTATAGCAACTCCAGAATTTTTCCTCACATATCCGATATATGTGGACAACGATAAGTACGACGTTCTCAAGGAAGAGCATTATCACATCTATAAGATTTATGATGGTACTACAGACGTAGTTCAGTTAATTCCCGAAGATATAGTCGCTACACGTCCTCTGATGTCCGATATTGTTGGTGTCGAAGCTCATATAGTGGACACCTTAGAGACTGATTATTCCCGTGTTTTAACACCAGATATGTATACTTTCAACATGATAACTGGACAAGTCATTATAACCTCAGGATTTTTGGATTGGAAATTAAATGAACTAAGACAAGCAAATAAAGATGTATCTAATTATGATGTTTATTTTGTTCTCGAATTTAATATTGAAAAGTTTAGGGATATATCGGTTGAGAGAGATGACATCACTTCTGAGCAAGCACAGAAAGTCGCAACCATGCAATCGATCCACCAATCCGTCTTAGAGTACATTTATCAATTCAGAATTGCGGAACAAACACAGCAAAAATTAAGTGAAGCTTGTTATACAGTCTTCGTGACCATCATCAGCACATTAATTACTATGGGAGCCACAACAGGTATCAACAAAATGTTTGCCGGAGTTGGACAGAATTTAATGACTTCAGCCAAGTTAGGACAAGCGGCTGCAAGTGCTGTTGGACAAACTTCGAAAGTTGCAGAAGGGTTAATGAAAGTTGCCAACAGTATGATCCGTACAGGTTCTCTAAGTATTGGTAAGAATATATTCAAAATATCCATGAGCGTACTTTCAGAATGTTACACTGAAGTTTATGTAGACCCCATGATTGAAGCCTATGTATCCAATATTGCAAAGGATGCGGGGTTAAATTTTGAAGCACAGATTTGGTTGAGTTCACTTGCGGAGACTGGGCGAGAGATGATGCTTAGCAGTGTATCCACCTTCATGCGAGCTGGATCTAGTGCCGATCCCCAAATAAATTTTAGAATTTCCGAGAATCTCAATGCTGAACAGACTCTCACACAACAAATGGAAAATATCAATGAATTGAAACAAGAAGCAATTGATAAGGAAGCAAAAAGGCAAGAACGTATGGAATTCATAACCCAAGGGCTTTCCACAGGACTTATGTTTTTCGGAGCTATGTTTGGGGGCGGTTTTGGTACGGTCGGCTCCATGCTTGGAAATATTTTGATAGGTGTAGGAGCATCCATGGAAAGCATCGACTCCCTCAAGGATATATTTAAGACTGCTCTCGGTCAAGAGCATATTACTCTTGAATTACAAGTGAATCCTAATCTCGAAATATCTGATCAAAACCAACATCAACTTAATTCGGAATGGAAAGAAATTTGGAATGAGTTGAGTACTCTTACAGATTCACAAGCTATTGATAGAGAACTTGAGATGATTGAAGAGAATGATTTGGATTATCTTACATCTTGGGCTTTAGGTACTTTTGAACAATTTGATCCGACTCCTGTTTCAGGACAAGTTGCCGGTGCTGCTGTTGGTCCATCCAATGAAGGAGAAGATGTTGAAGTTTGGTTTAGACGTAATAGTAGGAGATTAATAGATAATATAATTGATAGTCATTTGGATTTAAGGGCAAAAATGGGGAAGGAGACCAAGAAAGCAATAAGCGAATTAATGAGAAGTCTTGAAATTGAGAGAAAATATAAAATATATAAACAAGATGAAATCATCAGAGATGAACTTGGTAGGGAATTTATATCTTTTAATGATCCTTCTGGTGATTTTCAAGCTATAATGGAAGGATATGAAAAGAATCCAAATAGTTATGGTGGGGCAATTTATGCAGTTCAAGTTTTTGGAGATTACTATGTTGGTCTTACGGAAGTATCACTCAATAAGAGATTCGAGCAACATTTGCTTGATGCGATGAGAGGATATGTTTTATCTTTAGACGGTATCGATCATCCCAAATATCATGATCTTCAAAAATCTATAGCGAAAGCTTTTTTAATCCTTGGTTATGATATAAAAGATCTTCTTACTGAGATTGATTGGTTTTCAAGTATTCGTGATTTTAAGGAAAGAAGAGATTTTATTGAGGGAATTTTAGAAAGCATAAAACCATTTGTACAAGCTCATGTATTTGAGATTCATTTTGGAGTGAAAAAAATTGGTACTCAAGAAAAGTTTTATTCAAAACAATTCCCTCTGAAACTTTTAACTGAAAAGGGTATTCTAAAAGAGGATATGATTCAATTTTCTCAAAGATCATCTTTTACAGACTATTTGGATCTAAAATTAAATGGTCTTAACATGGTATATGGTGGAGGAGGAACTGGTTATAAATCACTACCTATGTATGATATTGCCATCATGATTGCTTTAGGGCTTTCAGCACCAAAGATAGCTAGGATATTAAATGATGAGTATGGACTGCAGACTTCAGAAAGAACTGTTCAGCATAAGGTTGCCGACATTCTAGGAGGGTCTTATGATTCACAAGAGGAGTTTTTACAACCAATCATCGATCATTTAGTTAGTGTTGGTATTGACAGGAGGGATATATATTTTGCATTTAAAGATGCGGAGCTTTCAAAATATGGGTGGTTTGTTGATTGGAGCTATGGTAAAGCGATATTAAGAAGTGATATTTCAAAAATATGTGAAATTTTTAACTTAGCTCCAGAGTCGGGATTAGAAGCCATCAAACCTTATTTATCATCAATTGAGAGATATTTTGCAGGAACTTCTGAATCACAATGGAAAAAGTGGATTTTTGATGGCATGCCTATAAAGAAAGGAAAGGAAAGTCCAAATACCATGGAAGATTTATCTGGTGTTAGCGAGAGAAAGATTCGTACTATTATTAAGCTTATTGCAGAAGATGTAGGAGTTTTAGGTATAACAGAGAAATACTTAGTTAAAAATCTTAAATATAAACTACATAGTTTAGAAGCAATTCAATTAATAAGTAAAGGATATGTAAATATCGGAGATACCAGAATTACATTGAGAAGTGATAATTTCCATATAATTTTATGTAAACATATATTAAAAACTCGAGGTTCTAGTGAAGTAGAGAGCAGGAATTATTTTGAAAATATATTGTTTAGAGGATTTTCTCTAGAGCAGATTTGGGCAAGATACCATTTGGGTATTAACACTCTTTAAATTTTTTTCTTAAATTTAATATTTAGGTTATTATTGTTATGTTGTGTGACGCTGGTTCGTTACTGAGCCTTTGATATATATCAAGTGATTTGGTGAACTATAAAAATTTTTGTTTTGAATAGCCTATCGTTGATTAAATTTATATTTTTCCATCATTATGATCTTCATAGTAATGAGAAAATTTAGGATTAATGAATATATTACACTTAAATTAGAGAGAAAAAAGACAATCATTTTTATAGGGGGAAAGCGATTTAATCAATGTAAATCCTTATTTTTTTTAAACCTTTTAAATAGTGAAAGTCAGAGGGAAATTAAATCAGTTGACGATATCATTGATAATGATATGGACGAAGATCTTTTACCTGCAGAGTTAGGAATTACACCAGAAGAGGAATTTTGGGGACATTGTTCAAATTTGCAAACTTGGTGTGAGTATGATTATGATACTAGATTATTACACAGCAGTCTATCTTTCCCACTTTTAGGAAGGTTAGTTCAGTTAGGAGATTCTAACGCAAAAGCAGTTTTTAAAGAAGAGATTGCGATAAGAATAAAAGAGAATCCTTCTCTCTTTAATAGGCTATATGTAATGGGAATATTTGAATCATTTACTAAAGAAGAAATAGCAGATATTTTAAAAGAGTTAGAGATTATAGATCTTAGAAAATCTGGTCTGAAAAAGTTTCCTGAATTTATTTTTAATTTGGATAATAAAGTTCTATTATTAGATGATAATGAAATACAATTTATTCCAAATAAATTCACAAAATATAATACATTTAGATATCTTTCGATATCTAATAATAATTTAAAGGGTGTTCCGACATCTTTAACACGCATAAATAATTTAGAATCGATTGACCTTAGCAATAATTCTATATCTCATTTTAACCTATTAATAAATGATAAGACCTTTCCATATCTCAGAGAAATTAATTTATCCCTGAACCAATTGCAAGATTTTCCCTCAGAATTCTGCAAACTAAAAAGGCTGGAAAAATTGGATTTAAGCAATAATAAGATTGCAAATATTCCTTCTTCAATCTCATGTCTAGATTCCTTAAAAGTTTTAGATCTAAGCTGTAATAATATTAAAACTGTGCCATCACATATCTCTAATCTATCAAATCTAGAGACTCTTGTGCTTTCGGATAATAAAATTGAGAGCAGTTTTACTTTGAAGGATTTAAAATATTTGAAATCTCTATATTTAGATGGGAATATTCTTAATTCTCTTCCTTTTGACATAAATTTTCTCCCTTCTCTTTGTTATTTAAGAATTGATAAGGCGCAAGCCTCAAAGTTTCTTTCACATCTAAGAACCAAGATTGAGAGTAAATCTATCCGACTTTTTGTTGTGGAGTGACTAAAATTAAAGTATAGATAATAAAAAAAAAGAGATGTATAAATGAAATACGTTGAATAGAGAGGTTAAATTAAGTTACCTATAGATCTTCTACTAAATCTTCGTATGCTTCTAATGCTAGTTCGATAATTTCCTGAAAGGCCATAGCATCTTGAAGATTTCCCTCGACTGTAATATCCCCTGCCATATATGCACTAGTAGCATCAACTTCACCCATCAAAATTCCTGCTCCAACTTCTAATGTTGAAGACATTGTGAATGAAGGATTATCGACATCACCCTCTCCAAAGGCTAAATCTCCTTCCTTGACTGTTAGCCAGTACTTTTTATCAATGTCAGTTAATATCTGTTGTATGGCTATATCCATATCTTCAAGTTCCTCTTTAAGGTCTTCATTCTCTGTTGAGATTTGCTTAGTAAATTCATACATTAGCTGTAGCTCTGTGGCAGTAGCAGCAGAGGCTCCTGCATCTTGAGCTGCTTTAATTTTCTTTAATAAATCTTCGTCAACCATTTTAATTTTCAACCTTCTTTTGTAATTTTAATACTTAATTTTGTGAATTGTTTAAAAATATATTACATAAAATAACAATATTAAAAGGTTATAATGATATAAAAAGGTTTTATTTCTTTTTTTTGCTATACTGAATAAAAAGCGATTGAATACATAAATACATTGAATTAAGAACCAAAAAGTGTGTTATTCTCATAATATTTTCCCTTAAAACAATATTTTAGAAAATTTAAGTAGGTAATTGCAAAAAATTAAAACAGTGTGTTTTTATTATTTGATTAGGATAAATAACGACAAATTTTGGTATTAGGTGTTTTAACATAAGTATGCATTTAAAACAATTATATAATGCAACCGATAATTTAATAAACCAGCAGTTTTATACGGGAGGTCATGACATTATTATTGGGAGAACGCCTGAAGTCTCAATAAAGATAAGCAATTCGGGACAAATAATTAGAAAGTTTAAAGATTTATTTAATCAGAATATGCAATTATTTATTGAAGGAAAATACTTAGAATTTCTTAGACTTTTTAAAAAAATAAAAGGGATGGATGAAAATTATATAAGAGAAATATATCAGGATCTTCAGCTTAAATTTGAGGCATTGAAAGAAGCTGAAAATATTAACACTGTTATCATTTATTCCTTGGTTTTAAATTCACTTATTTCAAGCATAAGAGATCTCAATTTTGGAGAATCTATTAGAGAGATAAAAAAACGGGTGTTAAAGAAATCAAAAATTCGCGAAAATCAGCTCCAAGATGCGATTGATACGTTATTTATGAGAAATGATAACAATATTTCAATTTTATACAATATATCATATCTTGATACTTTAGCAGAATCTTTCAATTATAAGAAAGTTGCTCATATCTGTAAAATTCAAAAGAGTAAATATATAAATCGAATAGTTAAACTAATAATTTCCTCAAATAGCTAAGTTTAATCTTGGAAATCCTTTAAATCTTCAAACAAAATATCAACAAGTAAATTTATAACCCTATCCTTTAATTCTTCATCATAGATTCTTATTCTATCAGAAATTTCAATTTGGATTGTCTGACTTTTTGGTATATTGAACGTTCCATATGTTTGCGTGATGTACCCTCCTGTTAAAACATACTCTCTTCTTCTCGGATGCCCTGGAGCAATTGGGATATCGGTGTCAAGAAATTTTTGAATTATAATTCCACGGATGTTTTTTCCCCAATATCTCTTTTGAACTGGTTCGTGAAACAAAGATCTTAGATTATTTGTACCTAAAATCACATCAACATCTCGAAATCCAATAGGCCGTTTATCTCTCTCAAAACCGTGTATATCTATTAATAATGAACGGTTATAAATCTTTAAATTATCTAATATCCATTCCTCAATTTTTGAATGATAGTAATTATAAATTTCTCTAGCAAGGAAAGATGTTTGATCATATGCTTCAACTTCAATTCGATTTAAATCTATTTTACTTCGCTGAACTTTTGAGAAAATATGAAAAGGATTTTTTTCTTTTGATGATACTTTCTTAAATTTTTGGTTAATTTGGTTTATCAGAATCGTAGAAAACTCTATTGTTCCTTTATCAATACCTAGAATTCCAGTTTTTCTTTGTGGAATTGAAGTACACTCTAATAATCCACCATGTGGAACAGATATGATTAATGGAATATTGCCATCTTCATATTCAACAAAATCTCTAAGATCAACCATGGCCAAAAGATAAAAGACTTAAAGAAATAAAAATAAATTAAATGATAGGAGAGTTTTGAAAAGTTAGATATCTTAGAATTATAAACACGCAAATCCAGACTCCAAATCCAATAATACCAAATGTGTAATATCCAAAAACACTCTTGTCCTTTTCAAATATTAAGTAAGCAAAAAGCCAAGCTCCCAGTCCTCCAACCGCCCCTAAAAGAACATCTGTAATCATATTCGGCCAACTATCCATACGCCCTTCAAACTTCCATCCCATTTCTAGAAACCAAATATTTTCGAGAATTTCCCATAATATTAATATGGCTATTGTCACTATAAAGACAAAGAGTAATGAAAATATCGGGATTCTTCCTTTCTTCTTAGGAATTGTGTAGAACAACGAAAAAATTAAGAATATACCAATCCCAAAACAAATATGGCCAATAGAATAAAAATCAAACCATGAAATCCCAACTTCATCCACTACAGTAGCAAAAAATTGATTCAATAGCATTGATCGCTTTTTCCTCTTTTAATTTAATTTTTATAATTTTTAAAATAATAATAAAAAAATGAAAATAAATAGTCATTGGAATTTAAAATACAAAAGTTAAATAGAATCAAACTTGCAAAAAATCAATTTATCTTCATAAATTCTTTATTATTTACTAATACAAAATAAACAATTATAAATTTGATTTAAAAAGTATTGTGTTATATTAGATTAGATTTTCTAAAGTACATTATTACAGGTAATCTCTAATTGAAAAAAATTGCATTTATTTTTTATTATCATAAGCATAACATTTATAGTTTAAATGCTATAGCGGGAGCACTTGAAACAGATGAGGTATTTGAAAGAATAGATTTTTATTTTATTCCAACACAAGATAAACTTATTGCTATCTTAGAACAAGTTTTCCAAAAATATGATATAACTATAGTGGGAATTTCATTCTTCACAACTCAACTATTTGAAACGCAAGATCTGATCCAAAAAATAAAACAGAAGTATCCGAAGGAAGTTATGATTATTGCAGGAGGACCTCATCCAACGGGAGATCCTTTAGGAACTCTTAAAATGGGAGTTGATATTGTCATTACCGGTGAAGGTGAGGAAACTATTATAGAACTCATGCAAAGAATAGTAAATAATGATATATGGCACATTATAGAAGGAATTGCTTATATTAACGAAAATGCCAAATTTATTTCCACAAGAAAAAGAAAAACTATAAATTTAGATGATTTTCCTCCATTCCCATTAAAAAATCGGAGGTTTGGGGCAGTTGAAATAACAAGAGGATGCCCTTATGTATGTTACTTTTGTCAAACGCCCTATTTATCAGGGATAAAACCTAGGCATAGAAGTATAGAATCAGTATGTAAATACGTAAAGATATTGAATAACCATTATGGTGATCTTACTGATGTAAGATTCATCACTCCAAATGCTTTTTCATATGGATCAATAGATGGAAAAGTGTTAAATCTAACAAAACTTGAAGAGCTCCTAAAAAACGTAAGAGAAATAATAGGAAAAAACGGACGTATATTTTTAGGAACTTTTCCATCTGAAGTTCGCCCTGAACATGTCATAGATGATACTATAGAACTCATTCTGAAATATGCTGATAATGATAATATTACTATTGGAGCACAATCTGGGAGTCAAAAGATCTTAGATCTATGCCACAGAGATCATACACTTAAAGATATTTATAACGCAGTTGATCTCGCAATAAAAAATAATTTAAAAATAAATGTTGACTATATTTTTGGCTTACCTGGGGAAGAAGAAGAAGATATAAATCTCACAATAAATATGATGAAAGAATTATCTGATAGGGGAGCACGAGTACATGCCCATTCATTTATTCCTTTACCGCAAACTCCCTTTGCTAAGGCACCAGTTAAAAGAATAAAAGATCTTTATAAAAATGAAATTAAATCATTAATATCAAAAGGTTTAGCATTCGGAGATTGGAAGAAACAAGAAAGATTGGCAATCGAGATAGCTAAATATTTAAAGAAAATTAATTCAAAATAAAGCTTGTTATTCAGCGAGTTTTACAGTATCTGCTTTTATATCAATAAATCCTTCTTTTTTTAATTGATCGAGAATATTTTTCAATTTTTTAGTGTTAACAACCTTTATTTTTTGCTCGATCTTCGATATATCAACTGGCCCTTCCCTCATTAATATGTCAAGAAGCTTTCCTCTGATTTGTCTTGAAGATCCTGCAAATGGAGCTTGTTTTCGATAGTGAGAACTTCTTTTATTTAATTCTGGATGACTTTTCTTTAACATTACACCGTAATCCATAAGTGCGTAGTACCATTCTCTAGGGTTATTTTTATCAACAGTCTGTTTCACAATTGGTAAAATTTCTTTATCGTTTACATTATTTTTTTCAGGAAAGAAAAAATAAATGTATACTCTTCTTATGTTTGTCTCTATAAAGATTGTAGGAATATTAAAAGCAAATGCTATGATAGATGAAGCAGTATTATGTCCTATTTGTGGAAAAGATTTTAAAGTTTCTATTGATTTTGGAAGTTTCCCATCATATTCAGTAACAATTATTTCTGCGATCTTTTTTAAGGCTACGGCCCTTCTATTATATCCTAAACCTTTCCATTCTTTAAAAATTATTTCAAGGGGAGCCTGAGATAAAGTTAAGAAATCTGGAAATTTCCTTGTAAATTTCAAAAATTTTTCTGATACCCTTCCTGTTTGAGTTTGTTGAAGCATAACTTCTGAGATTAAAACATTATATGGTGTAGTATTTTCTCTAAAAGGAAATTTTCTTTTATGAGTTTTATAATAACCATAAATATATTTCCGAAAAGAATTGGTAATTTCTAATGTTAATCCTCTTTCTTTAAAAAATTTATAAAAGTCAGTAACGAATATATTTCCACTAATTTTAAGCATCTAAAAATAATATTTGAATAGTACATTAAATTAACTACTCAAATTAAAAGAATTTATGGATTTTAAAAAATAACTCTAGTTCCATAATTAGTTATTGAGTAAGATCAAATGCAAATATAGTAATATTTCCCTCTATTTTTTTAAGGTTTAGTGAATATCCAGAGCTGTTAATAATGTGAAGCATAGGCTTATTTTCAAGAAGAATTGAACCTGTAAATGTCCTATAATTTAACTCTTTCCCGATCTGAATTAAATAATTTAATAAAAACTTGGTTATACCAAGTCCTCTCCAATCTTTATGTACAACAAATGCTAATTCCGCAAGAGAGGGTTGATATGCTTTGAAAAAAGCACCTAACGCGATAATTTTATCTTCCCCATTTTCAGAATATTCTCCTACAATAATCATATCAGTTTTATAATCAATTGTTACAAGTGGTTGTATCTTTGTATGCCTAAAATCTTTGACAGGAGTAAAGAATCTTAAATATCTATCTTTTTCATCTAAAGAATAATGAAGTTCTTGAATCATTCTTTCATCCATGGGCTTTACTGGGCGAATTTTAATAAGTTTTCCATTCTTGAGTTTCATATGGGTTTCATACTTTTCTGGATATATACTTATTCTGCCGTCAATTGAAATGGGTAATTTTTGGTCGGAATACACATACTTCCACTTTTTTGCATGCTCCAATAAATCTTCCCGAAAATCAGGATGAGCAATGTTTATCATTTCAAGTACTCTTTCTCTTATGCTTTTTCCATAAAGATATGCAATACCCCATTCTGTAACTACATAATGGATATCTCCCCTTGTTATTACAACACCAGAACCTGGTTGAAGGAAAGGAACTATTCTGGATACCACAGTTCCGTCTTTTAATGTCGCAGTAGAAGGTAGTGTCATAATAGGTCTTCCATCTATAGATCTTCCCGCACCTCTTATAAAATCAACTTGTCCACCAATTCCACTATAAAATCTATGACCTAAAGAATCAGAATTCACTTGACCTGTTAAATCAACACTTAAAGCAGCATTTACGGCCACTTGCTTCCTATTTTGACTGATTATAAAGGGATCATTTGTATAATCACATGGATGAAACTCTACCATTGGATTATCATCAACAAAATTATACAATCTTTTTGAGCCCATAACAAATGAACAAATGATTTTATCTTTATGTATCGTCTTTTTTTTACATGTAATTACGCCTTCTTCAACAAGATCCACAATTCCATCTGAAAAAACTTCACTATGAACGCCTAGATCCTTTTTATCCATTAATTCTTGTGTCACCGCATTTGGAATTTGACCAATTCCCATTTGAATTGTAGATTCATTTTCTATTAATGAGGCTACAAATTTAGCAATTTTTGTGGAAATTTCATCTGACTCACTATAAGAAAATTCAATAATATCATGCTCACTTAAAACAAAAGCATCGATATCATTCATATGAATAAAAGAGTCACCTAATGTACGAGGCATTTTTGGATTTATCTCTGCAATGACCTTTTCAGCAGATTCTGCTATTGGTTTGACAATATCCACATTGATTCCAAAGCTGCAAAAACCATATTTATCTGGTGGACTCAATTGAATTAACGCGGTGTCCATGTGCATTTTTCCAGATTTAAATAATTTTGGAATTTCTGATAGAAGCATTGGAGTATAATCTGCTTGACCCGCCTCTATGTATTTACGCAATGATTTTCCAATGAAAAATGCATTGTGTCTGAATAAATCTTCTATACCACCAGCAGTTTCATAATAATCCAAATCACTAAGGCTGAGAAAATGTAATATCTCAACATCAGGAAGTCTCAAACCAAGTTCAATTAATTTTTTAGTAAGATCAATCGGTTCAGCACACCCAGAATCGATGAAAATTCTATCTCCTGGGTTAATATAGTTTTTAATTGCACTATCTAATGAAACATGCTTCTTGTTATAGGCTTCTAATGAGTTTGGGAGAATTATATTCGTTTTAGGCAAGAAATCACCTTTATATTTCTGAAAAACAGTTAAAATAGTTATTTCTTGATTTTAAATATAATTATGAGAATTCAATAACTTAGTAATTTTTAAATTAAATAGAGTAAAAATATTCTGAATTAGCTCAGATTTACACATCAACAAATTTAATTAATTGAAAATAATAATATAATTAATTTAAA
>JAHPYZ010000097.1:0-2607 GCA_019058425.1 Promethearchaeota archaeon | reverse complement strand
CACATCCAGAATCAATAAATATTCTATCTCCTGGGTTAATATAGTTTTTAATTGCATTATCAAATGAAACTTTTTTTTTACTATAATCTTCTAATGTGTCCGGGAAACTCTTGTTCGTATTTGACAAAAAATCACCTTTATCTCTAGTACATACATTTAAAATAGTTCTTTTTGGATTTTAAATATAATTATGTTGTATGAGCTTAAATTTAATTTTAAAGATAAATAATCAATAATAAATATTTAATTTCTTTTTAGAACATATATTTCTATAATAAATGATATTCTGAGATTTTTAATGGGAACAGATAAAATTGAAATTGAAGACCTAGAAGCATTCATTAATGGATTGAAAGATTCATTTGATACACTAGAGCACATTGATCCAACACAAGCTAAGGGATTCCAAGCACAAATGGCGAAAGCAATTATTGATTTAAGGTCAAAAAGAGCCGAAAAAATTGAACCTCTTCCAAAACATATAGGTCATTTCACAAAAAAAGATCTTAAGAATTATTTACTTAAAGAATTAGCGGCTCTACAAGATCTTTTAGATTCTTCTGATTATAATAGGAGAAGAAAATTTGAATTAGTAAAAAAAATTGCTCTCCTAAGGGAGCAAGTAAATAATATGTAAGACTTTCATTTTTTAAATATTAAGAGATTATTAAAATGCTAATAGATGTCCATTGTCATGCTAATCTCTATTTAGTTCTTGATGAAATCATTAAAGAAGCAGAAAAGGCAGGTGTACAAAAAATAATCTCCGTTGGAATGAGTTTTAATAGCTTAGAAAGGATCCTAGAAATATCCAATAGTTTTGATACCATATATCCTGCATTAGGCATACATCCCGAGGAAGTAAAAATGAACGAGAATATCGAAAACCAGTTAGAAACTGTAATTACTATAATAAAGAAAAATAAAGATAATATCTGTGCCATAGGAGAAATTGGTTTGGATCATCATTTCATTAAAGAAAAAAAATTTTACCCCCTTCAAAAGACAATTTTTGAACAGATGCTTTCATTAGCACAGGAATTAGAATTACCGGTTAATTTACATACTAAAGGAGCAGAAAAGATTATATTCGATATACTTCCATCATATAAAATTCCAAATATTAACATTCATTGGTACTCTGGTCCAGAGGATCTCTTGAAGATAGGAATTGACAGAGGTTATTACTTTTCGATTACACCTGCGATAAATTATTCTCCTGCAGTAAAAAAAACGGTTTTAAAGGTTGATAAGGAGTTACTTTTACTAGAAAGTGATGGACCAGTAAAATACTCGGGAAAAACTGGAGCCCCTTCGATGATCAGAGTAGTATTAAATACAATTTCTCAAATTAAAAATATCAATTCTAAAGATTTAGAACTTCAAATAGAAGAGAACACTAAGAAAATATTCAGTAAAATTTTTTGATAGATTTAAAAGCATTCTCGAATTCAACTTAATGATAATTAGAATGCACAAAATTAGTTCTTTCAGCAATAATAAATACTTGATGTTCCGGGACTGCTGGTTCATCTATACCAACATATTTGGTTTCAATTACAGTATAGCCATATGATTTGATAATACTTTTCCATGCTTTAATTTTAAGAAAATTAAGAGGAACATTTATATCTTCATCACCAATTACTCGATTATAAAACCAATCAACAAAACTATTAGTTATTTTAATACTCTCTTCTTCAATATAGCTTTCTTTAATTACTAAACGTCTTTTAGTGACTCTCGTTGCTTCTTGTAATAGATATTCAGGATTACTTGCATGATGTAAAACACAGTAGAGGATAGTAGTATCTACTTCCTCATTAGCTATAGGTAGGGCATCTTTGGGATTGTATATTATTATTGGAAGATCTGTATAGTTATAATCCACGACATCAACCAATAAAACCTCTTTTTCAAGCTGTTTCTTAATTTCTAATGCTAAAAGACCATTTCCTGCACCTAGATCAAGTATTTTATCTCCTACAATGTAATCTTTAATATTTTCAAACCTCATTTTGGCAAATTTGAATTCTTGAGACTTAATATCTCTATCTCTATCCACATGTTTTCTGACAAAATTTCGTAAACTCTCTTCAATTTTTATTAATGGCTCTCCTTTTTTTAAACCATTAGTAATTGTTTTATTTACATAAAACCAAAAAGCGTTTCTTTTAAAAGAATTAGTTCCTGCATTTTTCATAGCATCCAATAATAAAATTTTTATCTTTTCGCGGAAATGCTTTTTCTTTGTATCTTTTCCAGAAAATATTGGAGAAATAATACTTTCTACCTTAGAAAGATCGTTTTGATCATTGGATTTGTTAAATTCAATAATAATTTCTTGAGTCATGTTTAAATATTTGTTTTAATTATATTATAATAAATGAGCATTTACTCACTTATAAACTTTATGAGTAATTGCTCATTTATTGTATTTATAATGTCGCCTCAAAAATTTTCACGAAATAAACAAGAAAAAATAAATTTGATTTATAAAACATTTTTCAGACTAATTTTAAAACACGGATATCACAAAACCAGCACAAATCATGTAGCAAAATCAGCTAAAATTAGTATAGGTACTATATATAAATATTTTCCTAA
>JAHPYZ010000096.1 GCA_019058425.1 Promethearchaeota archaeon | reverse complement strand
ATGGATAAAAAATTATTGAATCTAGAAATTATAAATTTTGTTATTTAACAATCTAAAGATTTTTTTCTAACTCCTCAGCAGTTGGAATGCCATTTCTAGCTCCTAATTCTTGGATGCATTTTCCAGCAACAAAATTTCCTATCATCACATTAGATTTAAGATCCTCAAACTCAAAACTACCTTTTCTTATGAAGCCGTACAAAAATCCTGCAGAAAAAGCATCTCCCGCTCCTGTAGTATCAATAATATGAGGAATATGGTTTGGTTTAATTATTTCAGACTTCTCTGAATTTAAAATTAAAACTCCATTTTTTCCTTGTGTTACTATTATGATTTTAATTCCTAAATCAAAAAGGATTTTAGCTTTATCTTCTATTATTTGTTTATTCAATTTTCCCTCCCCTATATGAAACAAACTCTGAAATTCTCTGCTTGATATTATTAAAATATCGATTTTTAAAAATAATTCTTTTATATTATCAAAACCTTGGTCAATTATTAACATTCCAGGATTTAAAATAATTGGTAATTTATTTTCTTTTGCAATTATAGCTGCTTTTTTAAATGGGGCTAAATTCCTTAAACTACTCAAAAAAATTATTCTTGATTTAACTAAATCTTCTGTATTTATATCATTCTCAGAAAGATCATCCGCAGCTCCGCTATGTGCGTAAATTCTTCGATCTCCATTTTCAGTTATAGCCACATATGCTGACCCTGTTACTTTTTCTGTCGAATATTTCATTAAAGTCGTGTCCAGCGATATTTCCTTAAAATCCTTTATAATTTTAAGCCCAAATTCGTCATTATGGCCTATTTTGCCTATAAATGCTGTTTTTAATCCCAATTTGGAGCAAGCAAAAGCAGTATTGGCAGCAGCTCCTCCGGATAACAATTGTAAATCCGAAACAAAAACTTCATCATCCTCTAAAGGGTGTCTTTTAATTTTAGCGATAATATCTACAAGAGCAGCACCAATACAAATAACATCTAATTCTTTTAACATTTACTTTGACTCCTAATCGTAAGTAAAAGAACCAAACTCTGATTTAACTTCTAGCATGTTTTTACTCGGTATTGGAGATTTTTCACAATATCCGATTATCTTGGAATCAATTTTATATTTTTTCGCGATATCAATTATTTCTGGTGCTATAGAATTATTGCATAATATTTCCATTCTATGCCCCATATTGAAGACACTAAACATTTCTCTCCATTGAGTTTCAGAGGATCTTTGAATTAATTCAAATACTTTAGGAATTGGAAAAAGATTATTTTTAACATACTTTATATTTTTACCAAATTTTAAAATTTTAGTTTGTCCTCCACCAGTGTTATGTATTATTCCATGAATATCTTTCCTATATTCTTTTAAAATATCTATAACGACTGGAGCATATGTCCTTGTTGGTGATAATAGAGTTTTACCTATATTTAATTTAAGTTCATCAATCATATCTGTTAATTTATATCTGCCAAAAAATACATATTTTTCATCAATATTTTGATCAAAACATTCAGGATATTTCTTATAATAGTCATGTGAAAGAATACCATGTCTAGCTAACGTTAATCCATTACTTCCAATTCCACTATTGAATTCTTCTTCATAAGAAGCTTTTCCATAGCTAGCTAAACCTATAATAACATCCTTAGGTTTAATATTACTAGCATCAATTATATCCTCTCTTTTCATAGTTGTGAAAGCAGAAGCGTCAACTGCTACTGTTTTAACAATATCACCCATATCAGCAGTTTCACCACCACACATTTTAATATTTAAACCAAAGGAACTTAATTTCTCACTATAGTCATAATATTCTAAAATAATTGTTTTAATGACATCTGCGTTGATAAATTGACTGTTCCTCCCAAGATTATTTGAAAAGAAAATGTTCCCAATTGCTCCAACACATAAAAAATCATCGAGATTCATAACCATAGCATCCCTTACAATACCTTTAAAAACGGAAATATCATCTGTTTCTTTATAATACATATAAGCTAAGCTTGCTTTTGTACCTGCTCCATCAGAATGAAAAATTGAACAATAATCTTCTCGATTATCAATATCATTTACTATTTTACAAAATGCTCCAGGATACAACCCTTTATCTATTGATTTTAAAGCATTATGTACATCTTCTTTTTTAGATGATACTCCTAACTTCCTATACAAATTATTATTTTCAGCCATTTTAATTATTAAAAATTAAACTTAATTTTGAGAACTTTAATTAAATTATCGATTTGTTCAACAGCTTTCCCTATATATTTGTATGGATCAAATAATTCCTCTAATTCTTCCTTTGAGAACTTTTCTCTAATTTTTTTGTTGTTAATTAAAATGTCTTTCATATATATGTCTTCCTTCCGAGCCTTTATTGATGCTTGTCTTAGAATTTCATGACCTTCTTGTCTTCCTATTCCTCTATCAACTAATTGAACCATAACTTTTTCAGTAAGGCAAGCACCCTTCGTAAGGTTAAGGTTTTCTTCAATTTTTGTTTCATTGAATTCTAAACCTTTTAAAATTTGAACTAATTGATTTATCATATAATCTAAGAATATGAAATTTTCAGCAAAGATTACTCTTTCAGATGCAGAATTTGTCATATCTCTTTCATCCTCTAAAATTATATTATCTAATGCGACATTAACATTAGATTTTAATATTCTAGCTAAACTGCATATTCTTTCTGATTTATGTGGATTTCTTTTGTGTGGCATAGTTGAACTTCCAACTTGTGATTCCTTAAATGGTTCAAACATCTCTGAGATTTCAGTTTTTTGCAGTATCCTGATTTCTCTTGCGACTTTAGCTAAGGTTTGGCCAATTAAAGCTGTCAAAAATATGACTTCAGCATGTCTATCTCTTTGTATAACTTGATTTGCTATCAGAACAGGATTGAGTTTAAGCTTATCCATTAGTTTTTTTTGGATTGTTATTCCTTTATCATCAAAACTAGCCATTGTCCCCACTGCACCTGACATTTTTCCAAATATTATTCGATTCCGAATTTCAGAAATCCTATCAAGATGTCTATTTACTTCATATGCCCATACACCAAATCTCATACCATAAGTTGTAGGAATTGCGTGTTGACCATGTGTTCTACCTATACATATCAAATTTTTTTTTTTATCTGAGATTGATAATAAAATTTGTAATAAATTTAATAAAGAATTATAAAGATAATTCAAAGCTTCTCTTAATTGCAACGCAGTAGCAGTATCTTCAATATCATAACTTGTAGCACCAAGATGAACATACTTACCCGCATCACCTTCACATTGTTCTGCTAAACTCTTGACCATAGCCATCAAATCATGATGAATTTCTTTATCAATTTCTTTGACTCTTTTTAATTTTACGTAATCTAAATTTGCTTTTTTACTTATTTCATCTGCAGCCTTTTGTGGAATATTATCCAATTCTGCATGGACTTGTGCTAATGCAGCTTCAACTTTCAACCAGTTTTCTAATTTCTTTTCTTCTGTAAAAAATCTTGCCATTTCAGTTCGATATCGAGTCTCTATTGGATGAATAAATTTATGCTCCATTATTCTTTCTCATTTTTATTTGGACTTAATTAAAATAATGAAACATCAAGAAATATATCTTTTTTAATTGAGATTATTAATGTTAAAATATTAGTTTGGAAAATCAGAAATTTTAATCGCTATATTTAATTTTAATTTACTTTGCAGTTAATTAAACTAATATGAATAGTGGAAGTAAATACTATTTTTATATGTGCTATAATTGTGGGGAGTGGTATTATTCTAATAGAATAATTAAAACTAAGAAATGTTGGAAATGCAACCATTCCTTTACTTTTAAAAATTCAACAAAGTTTACGAAAATATGTACAATTAGAGATGCTATCTCAATTGTTAAGAAATTAAAGGATAAGAATTAAGTGGGAGTCGAGCTGAGCAATATTTAATGACTCTGTTCAAGATAAAAAAGAAAGGTATTTAAGCTATTCTTCTCTTATTTTGATGATAAACTTATAAACACTAAGTTAAAATAAATATATTGATATCTTAAAACTCTCTTATAAGAAAGATGGAAATTTCGGATGAATTAAAAGAAATAGATGAAAATTTAATTAAACAATTAAATCAAATAGCTAGCAACAAAGTTGAATATTGGGATATTAGAGCTGAAGTTAATAATGGAACTAGTTTAGATTTTACCAATCAAAAAAGCAAGGAAATTTCATCTTTTGAAATTGTAAATTGTGGTATTAGAGCATTTAAAAATGGCGGTTGGGGATTTTCTGTTTTAACTAACTTAAAAAGAGAGTCTTTTAAAGTAGGAATACAGAGAGCCATTAAATTAGCTATTCTTACAGAATCACTTACTAAAATTAAATTTAAAATTGCTCAAAATGACCCATTGATTCAAAATTATAAAAGTAAAAATCAAAAAGAAATTGAAGCAATTAGTATTGATGATAAAATAAACATAGTTAAAAATCATGAGAAAATAGCTTCAAATTATTCACCATATATTAAAAATACCCGTACTCTCTATATGGATGGGCATTCTCAAACATTATTTTTAAACTCTTTTGGGAGTAAGATTATTCAAGATCTATCATTTTTACGACTATTTTGTATGGTCTTTGCAAATAAAAATGGAACTATTCAAAAATCTGGAAATTCTGTTGCAGGGGTGGGAGGTTATGAAATTGCTCAGACGGAAAAAGCTTTTAATTTAAGTAAGAAAACAGCTAAAGAAGCGGTAGACTTATTAAATGCGAAATCGCCAATAGGAGGCAAATTAACTGTTATTGCAGACCCAAAATTGACAGGTACAATAATACACGAAGCATTTGGACACGCATGTGAAGCAGATCTTGTATTAAATAATGAAAGCGTCTTAAAAGGGATGATTGATAAAAAAGTTGCCTCGGAGCATGTTTCTATCATAGATTTTCCATCAATGGGTCAAGGAAAACAATTTAAACTACCATATGAATTATTTGGTAGTTATTTTGTAGATGATGAAGGAATTCCCTCTCAAAAAACAATTATCATTGAAAACGGGATACTAAAGAATTATTTACATAATTTAGAGACATCTTCAAGAATGAATGTTCCCCCAAATGGACATGGTAGGGCACCTACCAGTTCTGAAAGGCCTCAGGTAAGAATGGGTTATACTTACTTAGAACCTAAAGATTGGAGTCTTGAAGATATAATTGAAGATACGAAAGAAGGAATTCTTTGTAAAGATTTTCAGTATGGTTATACTGATCCAACAACTGGGAATTTTCAATTTAAATGCAGAAGTTCATTTAAAATCAAAAATGGAGAAAAAAGAGAAAATATGAGAGATGTTTCTCTTAGTGGTATGATTCTTGAAGCTTTAAATAAAATATCTGCAATCGGGAATGAAAAAACTTTTAATTATTCGGTGGGAATGTGCGGGAAAGGTGGACAACTAGTTAGAGTATGTGATGGAGCACCTTATATACGCATAGAAAATGTAACTGTTGGAGGACTAAATTAGATGGAACATTCTGATATACTTTCACTAGCAGAATTCTGTTTAAAAATAATTGAAACGGAGATTTCAGAATCAATAACTGCTGAAATTTATTTTGAAAAAAACAATTATATCAATATAGAAATTGAAGAAAATTCAATTAAAAATAGTGAAGTTGGCGAGGATATTGGAGCTTCAATTAGAGTCATTAATAAAAGTGGAGCATTAGGTTTTGCATATTCAAATAAATTAGTAAAACCTTCCATAGAAAAAGTTTGCAAAGTAGCCCTCAAAATGATGAAGGTTGCCTCACCCGATCCAGATTTTAAGGATTTACCTAATCCATATAACTATTACCCGAATGTAAAAGATTTATGTGATAAGAATTTAAAATATATTCAAATAGAAGATTCCCTAGACTTTATAAATGATTTGATTAAAGTTTGTAAAGAGGATGATATGGCGATTTCACAATCTGGAAACTTTGTTTCAGAATACTCAAAAATATATATTTTTAATTCTAATGGCTTAAATGTCTCTAAAAAGGAAACAAGTTGTTTAATTTCATCAAACATCATAGTAAAAGATAAAATAAGTAAAGAAACATCTTCAGGTTCTGAAAGACAAATAGAGCGCAGTTTAAATAGGTTAAATGCCATCAATGTTGCTAATTTAGCTCTAGAAGATGCTAAACAAAATCTTAATAGGAAGAAAGTTACAAATATGAAGGTACCTGTAATATTAACACCAAAAGGTACAATAAGTCTAATTTTAAGACCCGTTGCTGCGGCTACTAATGCAGAAACCTTTCAATATAAGAGAAGCTTCTTGGTCGATAAAAGAGGCGAAAAGATAGGCTCAGAGTTTTTAAATATAGAAGATAATGGATTAATTGATAATGCAGCTGGTTCTCAAATATTTGATGATGAAGGAGTTCCATGTCAAAACAAAAAGATCTTACAAAATGGAAATTTCCTCAAAACTGGATTGTTACATAATAGTTATACCGCGGGAAAAGAAGGTGTAGAAAGTACTGGAAATGCATCTAGGGGATCCTATATTACAATTCCTTCAATTGGAATTACCAATTTAATCATGAAATCAGGCGATATACCATTAGAAGAAATAATTAAAGGGATTAAAATTGGAATTTTACTGAATTATACCGGAGATTCCCCTAATATCTCAACAGGAGATTTTTCGGGTTTAATCCTCCATGGCAATCTAATTAAGGATGGCGAAATAAAGGATCCTCTGAATGAAACCATGATAGGTATAAATTTAGTCGACTTATTTCAAAAAATCGAGGCTGTATCAAAAGAGTATAGGATTTATGGAGCATTTCAAGCACCTTGGGTTAAAATAAGTTCTGTAAATATAATTGGAGGAGCGAATTAATAAGTTATATTTAATCGTAAATACATAATATTAAAATATTCTTCAATTCCATTTTTAATTGCCCATAATTCAGCAATTATTATCTGATCATCTCCTGCTTCTGAAAACGATATATTATATTCCCCATAAATTTTACTTTCATTAGGATTCAAAGTAAAATTACCTAGTGTTAAATATAGTGATCCATTTGAGCCAGATGAACTCAAAACGGTATTATTATTGCCTTTCTTTATTTTAAATCCGAATGTAAAATCTCTGTCTAAATAGTTTCCAACAGTTAAATGAAATGAAATTGTTTCGTCAACAAATGCTACTTTTTGGTAGTTTTCGGCTCTTTTATCTTCATCTAAAATTCCAAATGTGATACTACCAGGTTCAGGTGTTAATAAATAGTAAATAATAAATCCAGAGACAATTATTATCCCAATAATCAGACTTATTTTAACAACTATCTCAAAGTGCTTGTTAGAGATTTTTAGATCATTTTTCTCTTTTTCCTTAGTTATCTCGTTCATTATCTTTAAACCAAGCGATAGTTTTCTTTAAACCTTCTTCGAGAGTGGTTATTGGCTCCCAATTTAAAATTTCTTTTGCTTTTGTAATCACAGGGCACCGATAAATAGGATCGTCGATAGGTAATGGTTGAAAAACTATTTTTGAATTGGAATTGGCTAATTCTTTTATAATTCGAGCTATTTCTAGTATAGTGTATTCTTTATTATTACCTAGATTAATAACTTCTCCAATAGCTTCATCTTTATATACCATTTTAAGTATACCTTCAACCTCATCTACAACATAAGTAAAAGACCTCGTTTGTGACCCATCTCCAAATACAGTTATATCTTCATCATGTAGAGCTTGATGAATAAAATTAGGAATGACTCTACCAAATGCAGGACCATGCCTTATTCTGGGTCCTGAAGTATTAAAGATCCTTACAATCTTTGCTCTCATCTTATGCTGAAGTTCATAAGCTTTTATAAATGCCTCTCCAGCTCGTTTGGATTCATCATAACAACTTCTAGGACCGACAGGATTTACATGTCCAAAGTAACTTTCCGGTGTGGGAATAACTTCTTTTGGAGGATTTCCATACACTTCTGAGGTACTTGTATAAAAGAAAATTGCATTATGGAACTTTGCAATACCCAGAGAGTTCAATGTGCCAAGCGTATTGCTTCTAAGAATAGATATCGGTTCTTCTTGAAATTCAAATGGAGATGCTCTACTCGCCATATGCATTACTATATCAATTTTTTTAATATCTGATACACATATGCCTAATGGGTGATAACTCATACCAAAATATATAGGATATGATATATCATGATTGATAAAACGAAAATTATCATTTTCCATTAAGTGTAATATATTTTTAGGTTTCCCCGAAGATAAATTATCTAAGCAGATACAATGCGCCCCTTGCTCAACTAGAACATCACAAACCCAAGAGCCTAGAAAGCCTGCACCTCCAGTTACCAAAATAGTTTTTCCTTCAAAGGATATATTATCTTTCCTAAGCCTCTTTATAATCTCTTGAATGTCTTGGTTAATATCATAACTCAAATTTTACAACCTTTGAACGTATTTCTATATTTTTTCTTATTTATTGTGTTAAATAAATTTTTCTTTAAGCTAAAAACTGATTTAAAATATTAAGCTATAGTAATTTTCTAATATTTAACACTTTTAAATAGAGAAACTGCTAATAAACAGATGAATGTACAACTAAATGAGATAATTAATTTGCCTTAGAACCACAATATTGGCAAAATTTTAATTCTAAAGGATAATGTTTTCCACAATTCGAACATCTTTTTAATGAATTTTTAAGAATTTCTCGACCTAACATTTCAAAAGCTTTTTCAACATTTTCACCTGTTTTTGACGAAGTACTTAACATTTCTCCTTGAAATTTAAACTTTTCAAAAATTTTTAGCGCTTTCTCTCTTTTAACTTTTCTCTTTAAATCACTCTTAGCTTCGATTAAAATTTTTGTTTTCGGTGAATTAGGCACTGAAGAAATTACATTTATCCAATCATATAAATCATTTAGCGAATCTTCATTTGTAATGTCATATAACATTAAAGCTCCAGAAGCTCCAGAAACATAAGAAGGAAAGAGGAGCCGAAACTTTTTTTCACCAGCGAAGTCCCAAATATTAAGTAGGATTTCAGTGTCATCTACAACTACTTTTTTTGTTTCAAAATCGACACCAATTGTAGATAAGGTAGATTTTTCAAATTTACCGGTAGCAAAGCGACGAAGTAAACTTGTTTTACCTACATTTTTAGCTCCAGCAACAACGACTTTAAATTTTATCATATCCTCTCTTGCTCTACTTTTTTTGAATTTATTTCTTTACTCAATAAAATTCAATAATATTATAAATTATTATTTAAAATATAAAAAATCTTTTTTATTGTTTTGATTAATTAGAGATTTAGTTAATAATTGAATTTAAGAGTCATTTTTATATTTGTATCTGCTAATTTTATAGATTTCTTGGGCGATTTTTTTTCCAACATTCTCAACTTTAGTTAAATCTGGTATATCTGCCAAGAAAATATTTTGTAGCGTTTCTAATTCTTTTAATAAGTTCTTCGCCCGAAGAGTATTTACACCAGGTATTCCTGAAATAATGTATTCTAATAGACGCGATATATCAATAGGGGCTTTATCAAATCTCAGCTTTAATGATGATTTTGACTCTAATTGTTCTTTTTTTGCTAATTGATATAAAAATGTTGCTGTCTCTATTGAATCTTCTGTTCTATAAATTGAAATACCTAAATTAACAATAATTGCTGTAATTGCGCCGTAAAGAGCATTTTCATTTATATTTGAATTTTTAAAAGGGTCACCCTCCAAAATTAATATTGGTCTTGAAAAATGTTCTCCGAGTTCGCTTAGTTCTTTAAAAAGTCTTCCATCAATTATAGATTCATTAAAATCCTTAGCAGATTTTCTTTCAATTCCTACTTTTTCTGAAATAACGTAATCTGCAACTGCTAATTGCTCCAATTTTAAATTTAGACCTATTAATGATAAAGTTCTTACTACTGGAGAAGCAGTCTCACGATTATCACAAATTATTTCAAAATTATCAGCACCTTCAATTTTCTTAATCGAACTTAGATCAGGGTCATTAAATCCTTTTGATTCAATTTCTCCTTCTTTTTCATTAGTTATGAAATTTAGAAGATTTGATTGTTCTGATTTCGAAGTGCTATCAGAATTTTTAATTTTTTCTAAACTCGCTATCATATTTTTTTCTTTTGTTTTTTCTGCCCAATAATAACCTTCATCTCGAGTAGCTTCTGCCATTAACACAAATACCTTGCCTTCTTTTTTTCTACCTGTACGACCACGACGTTGGATGGATCGTATGGCACTAGGAACAACGTCATAAAAAACTACTAAATCACATTCTTCAATATCCAATCCTTCTTCAGCAACACTTGTCCCTACTAAAGTATTATATATTCCCTCTTTAAATTCTTTAAGCAAATTTATCTGCTCTTTTTGAGTTAATCCTTTATCTGATCCCCTTTTTGCTTGTCCAACGAATTTATGAATTTTGATTATCTCATCATCTTCGAAAATCTTTACAATATTATTAACAGAATCTCTAAAATGACAGAATACTAAAATCCTAGAATCAAGATTTTCTTTAATTTGATTAGTTAGAAGAATTTTTAATTTTTCTATTTTTGGATGTACTAAACCTTTTGAATAAAGATCTTCCGTTAGTTTTTTAGCTTTTTTAAATTCTTTATTAATAAATAATTCTTTTAATGATTTATTTGCTGTATTTTTCTTAATCTTCTCCTCATTCTTTTCAAAATAATCTTTTAAAGCACTTACACCCTGAGTTTCTATTAATTCAGTCATATGAGATAATCTGATTGCATTAGCTGCTACCTTTTTAGCATTAAACATTTGAAATTTTTCATCATTATCTCTAGCTGTAGAAATTCTACGATTTATTACATTATTTAATTTTAGTAGATCCTTCCTTGTGATTTTATATATATCATAAGAGCCTAATAAATCGGCTTCTTTAAGGAATTTATAACAAAATTTTAACTTCTCTTCTAGTATCTTTTTAACTTCTAAAAACTCAGGTGGGAGCTTAATCTTTATCCATTCATTGTCTACTTTATGGATATAAGGCTTAACATCTAAATCTTTCTCCGTTCTAATTTCGATATGGTCGATAAATAAATTCTGTTTAATCTCATTGATTTTACCTTCAGTTGAACCGGGACTTGCTGTAAGTCCTAATATCTGAGAATTCTTTGAGATATCCACATATTTTTTAGCAAGAAAACAATAAGCATAATCTCCCACTGCCCTATGACATTCATCAAAAATAATTAGGGAAACATCTTTTACCGAATATAACCCCGAAATAAGATCATTTTGAAGAACTTGAGGAGTCATGAAAGCAACTTTAATGTCCACCCATAGATTTTTTCTTTTTTCAGGAGAAATTGAACCTGTTAGAGAAATAAGTGATTCTTCAGGAAGATTTGTTAATTTTGAAAACGAATTAAAATGCTGTTCCACCAAAGGTTTAGTAGGTGCTAGAAGTATCACTTTTGAATCTTTGATTTCTGATAGTCTTTGTACAGTAAGCATTAAAGCGATAATTGTTTTGCCTAAACCAGTAGGAATTACAACTAAACAGTTCTTATTTAAGCAATTTATAAAAATATTCTCTTGATATTCCCTTCGACTTATCAAATTTTCCTTAATTAGCGGATGGGAAATAAATTCGTCATTTATGGAAACAAAAATCACCAGTGAATATTAGTATGTTTTAGCTCTTGAGAATAAGATTTAATTGAAATATTTAAACTTACAGACTTTATAAGATCATTAAAAAATACTTAAATTCTTAAATCGATTTAACAATAATTTAATAAATTGAATTAATTAAAGAGGATTGTAATATTTAATTCGGATGAATTACTTATTTTAATTAAGAATAAGCGCGGGTGGTCTAGTGGTATGACGACAAATTATTCGCGTATCGCATTTAAAACGTTAAACGCTCACACCGTGTAAATCAGGGGTTCAATTCCCCTCCTGCGCATTAATTTACTTATAAATCTGTATTTATGGATTAAAATCTCAATAAAAACCAAAAAAGTTATATGAAATCAAAGATTCTGCAATTTTAAATTACTCTTTCTTTAGGTTAAGATATGTCTAGTTTCTTAGAATCTCGAGAATTACGGAAAGAATATAAGAAAGTAAGAAATTATGTTAAGATCGGACCGATTTTTTTAACTAGATATGAGAAAGCTAGAATTGTCGGAGCTAGGGCTCTACAAATCTCCTTTGGGGCACCAATATTAATTGATAAACCTAAAAGTATGATTGACCCTATAAAAATTGCCCAAATTGAGCTTAGATCAAGGATATTACCACTTACCATCAGACGTGAAAATCCAAGTGGAGAATTTCAAGATATTCCCATTAACAAGTTAATTTTAAAAAAAGATTAGCTATTCAATACTATTGAACACGATATTTTCCTCTCTCGGTTAAAAAATAAACTGGTTTATCTCCTACTATTTCGGATATTAAATATCCTTTAGCAGTTAAGCCTTCAAGGATTTCTTCCAATTCTGCTTTTTTGAAACCAGGAATTCCCAAAGGTATTCTTGACTGGTTGGCAATTATAGCGATTCGTTCAATAAATAGTCTTTTACCCATAAAAGTTTCTAGGATTGTAATTTCATCATTTGAAAGCCTTTCAAATTGATCGTGCTCTAAATACCGTTCCTTAAGCGTTTGTGCGAGATCTCTTGTTTCTGCACTTATTTCTTGTTTTTTAACTTCAACATGTTTCAATGTAACCAAATCTTTTGCTACTGGTTTTTTTGAATGTTCATTAACTGACTCGTTTTCATTATTCTCTTTTTTGGAGGAGTCATTATTTTTATTTTCCATAATATTACCATAAGGCATATAATTATAAAAATTTATATTTAAATAATGAATAAGGACTTAGAACTAAAAACTGGAGAAATTGTTGTAATACGACATTTAACTAAATCAGATGTTGATGGAGTTTGGTTTAATTTTAATGAAGTAGTTGAAGAAGGTGATTATTTACCTGTATTTTTTCCTGTGAGATCACAGCTAGAAAAAGATGCATGGTATCATAATATAAAAAAAGATCATGAAATTTGTATTGTTGCTGAAAACTCTGATTTGAAAAAACCTTATAACATTATTGGGCAATGTGAGGTTTTAAACTCTGATTGGGATGCAGCAGACCATGTTGGAGTTTTAGGTATTGTAGTAAGGAATAAATATAGAAATTTAACTATCGGAAGAAATCTTATAGACTTTGCTATTCGAGAATCAAAAACATTAAATAATAAAAAAAAAATTATTTTGAGTAGTTTTTCTACCAATGAAAGAGCAATCCATCTGTTCAAAAATTTAGGTTTTGAAGTTCTCGGTGTAAGAAAAAAACAATTTCTAATGGATTCAAATTACATAGATGAGGTTCTGATGGAACTATGGATTGATGATTATATTAATCAGAATCTGAAAAAATGAATAATCTAATTCTAGCAACTTAAAAATATTATAGATTCTTTTCCTTGTTCCATCTCTCTTCACATTGTATTTTAAAACTAATTTATTTTAAATTTTTAGTATATATTGAGAAAAATAAAAATAAATCTATTTGAAAATTAGGGAAACTTTAATCTCTTATGATATTCCTCTAAACTCTTTTGATCCAAAGGATTATCATTCAAGAAAATGAAATTCAGATTTTTGAGATCTTCAACACTCTCTCTTCTGAAATCTGAAATCTGATTTCTTCCAAGATGTAACATGATAAGACTCTGCAATTTCTCTAAATTCTCTATCCTTTTTAATTCATTATTATCTAAATATAATTCTTGTAACTCTTTTTGACTCTGTAAACCTTCAATCTTTTCGATTTGATTATGGGAAAGCTCTATTTTTTTTAAATTTAATAAATTCTCAAGATCTTCAATTTTTTCTATGATATTGTTTGAGAGATATAAACCCTTTAATTTCTCAAGCATTCCTAATCCTTCTATTATTGAAATTCTATTACCATTGAGATATAACCACATTAAATTAGTTAAATTTTGAAGACCTGTTATTTTCTCTATTTTATTAAAAGATAGATTTAGTCTCTCTAATTTATTCAAACTATCAAGTTTGTATATTTCTTCGATCTTATTACGTGTCAATTCTAAAGTCTCTAAATTACTCAAATTACTTAAATTTTCTATTCTACTTATTGAATTTTGATTTAATAACAGTTTTTTTAAATTTTTTAGCGAATTAACACCCTCAATTTTCTTGATTCTATTATATGACAAATTTAATTCTTCTAAATGATATAATCCATCTATATATTCAATTTTCTCCAATTTGTTAAGAGATACATCTAAAGTTCGTAGTTTTTTTAGAATTTGAATTCCATTCAGAGAAACAAGGTTATTTCGATGCAAATGAAGATGTTTTAATTCTTTCAACAAATTTAGTGATTTTATATCATTAATTTTTGTTATATTCGAACTTTCGCAATTCAAGTAATTAATTCTTCCATTTTTCAAGCTAACGTGATAACCACATTTTTTCGTATAGAAATTGTATAAAATAAGATTTATACAGATATCTAGGTATATTTCTGGGATTGTTTCATTATAACTATAGTTAAATACTTCTTTTGGAAATATTTTTTTCTTTGACTTAAAATCTTTTTTAATTGATTCCTTTAGATACTCAACTAATATTTTTCGAGCCTTTAAGTTTTCTATTGAATTTAAAGTTTGAATAGCAAATATCTGTAATTCTACGTTATCTAATCTATTTAATGTGTATTTTATTAATGGCAATAGTTCTTTATTATGCAAATACTTCTCTTTTAATATCTGTCCAGCAATTAATCTTAGTTCTATATCCTCATCAGAAAGATATAAATGCTCGAAAAATTTGAAATTTTTACCCTCCTCAAGTAATCCATAATTTATAAGAGCATTTTGACGTATACTTGGATCACTCGAACTATCTATCAAATCTCTTAAAAGAATTAGACCTTCTTTCTTTCCTATTTGATCTATATTTTCTTTTATGTACTCTGGATCTAATTCCATTTTATATTTCGATAAACCATAATATTAATTTTAAAATTTATATAATTAGAAATGATTATTTAATATTAAATTTAGAAATCTAAATTCTTTCCAATTTTCATATAATTAAGATCAATGTTATTATGGCTTTAACTGATTTAACCGAAGTTGAAATTCTACAAGGAAGTTTTAGTTTACTTTTTGTAATGATTTGTATAATTTTAGGAATGAAGATTATATCAAAATATTTTGAATATAAAAGAATTGAACTAATTGCAGTAGGAATTACTATAGTTTTAATAGCATCACCTTATAGTGCAAGCGGATTTTCGTTTGTTAATTATATTTTATTTGATTTCCCATTTGATACACAATTATACTTATTTCTAAATTTAGGATTTACTCCCCTTGGGTTAATTTTTTAGTTATATGCTTTTTTTCATCTTATATCTCCAGAATTAAAAAAGAAAGTGGTTATAATTGCTTCAATTATATTAATACTGTGGGAAATCTTTTTTATTTTCTTTCTAATCATAGATTCCTCATTTATTGGATCAATGGCTGGGCTTTTTGATGGAGTTTATTCATTCTATACACTCTCATATATTCTTTCTGTACTTGTATTAAATCTTACTATTAGTATTATATATTTTTTACATTGCCAGAGATCAGAGGACTCAGAAATTAAATGGGGAGGGAGATTTATACTAGCTGGAGTAATTACTTGGGTTATAGGGATTTTCATATACATTATTCCCATGAATCCACTCACAATAGTTATAGCCAGGCTTTTATTAATATTATTCGCTATTGAATGGTATATAGGATGGCTTATGCCAAACAGTATAACTAAAAGGTTGGTAAAGGGTGATAATCATGTTAAAAAAGAATCTAAAGAAAAAAAAGTCGAATTTGAAGATTTTATGAAGTTATTAAAAACGAAACCGGAAACTATATCTGAAGAAGAAGTTATATTCCATAGGGAAAAGAAAATCTGTTTGGTATGTAAAGGAAAGGTGGGAGGATTTAACACTTTTATTTGTACAAATTGTGACGCTTTATATTGCCAAAATTGTGCTACCCATTTGAGTAATTTGGAAAACCAATGCTGGGTATGTGATGCTCCTTTTGATGAATCAAAACCATCTAAACCATATTTAGAAGAAAAAGAAGATATAGCAGTAAAAAATGATCTTGATAAAAAAGAAAAAGAGATTTAGGATTTCAATATATCAATTAAAAAATAATTTCAATACGATAATACAATAAAAAAAGAAAAATAAAAAACTTATAATATTAATTCCCATTCGACTTTTGGTAAAATTTTTGACGCTTTAGAAGCATCTGTGGATAACTTGTGGTCCCATCTCCTTGTATTCTCTTCGAGTCACCCACATTCTGTGGAATGTCTTCAAAGAGCTTAAGATTGAACCACCAATCCATACTGAGTACATACGCTCTGGAGGTGCGATAATCTTTACATCAACACTTTCAGGAATTTGCTCCTTAATTTCTTTAGTTAACCTTTCCTTGATACCAGGGAACATTGTGGAGCCACCAGAAAGTACGATATTGCTGTATAAATCTCTTCGAAGATCAACATCGCATTCTGAAATAGCACCAACGATAACATCATCAAGAGGTTCTAATTCTTTACCGATTACACTCGGATTAAAGAAACATTCAGGAGCAAGGAATCTCTCGACACCAACATTTATCGTTTCTCCATCAGGAAGCATATAGCTCTTTTCCATCCCAGCTACTTTCTTGGAAAGCATCATTTCTTTCTCAGGATCGATAGCTACATAGCATAATTTTTCCTTGATGTCTCGAACAATTTCTTTTTCTGCTGATGTTGTGAAAGAATATCCCTTTTGTCGAAGAAGTCTCTGTAAATAGGTTGTAATGTCTCGGCCTGCTAGATCGATTCTCTGGATAGCATGGCTTAAGGCGAACCCCTCGAAGATTGGTACAACGTGGGAAACTCCATCACCAATATCTATAACACACCCGGTAGTACGACCAGAAGCATAAAGACTCAATACGGCTTGCATTGCTACATAAAGAGCAGGTGTATTGAAAGTCTCGAACATAATTTCCGCCATTTTTTCACGGTTTGGACGTGGATTTAATGGTGCTTCAGTCAAAAGAACTGGATGTTCACTTGGATCGATACGCAAGTCAGTATAAAAAGTGTAATGCCAGATTTTCTCCATTGCTGTCCAGTCTTCAATGATACCATGTTCAACAGGGAACATTAACTTTAAAACGCCTTTTAATTGCATAGCTTCCTCTCCAATATAGTATTCCCGAGTATAATGTTCAACATCAGTCATGATGCTTTCATACTTAGGATAACCAATAAGTGTAGGGAAGACTGACCTTGGTTGATCTTCACCAGCAAACCCATTCTTGGATATACCAGTTCCGTTGTCGACAACCAGGGCTTTTGCGTTCAAAAAGCTTTCTTCCTCTGCCATATTTCTAATTCAGCTCTTAATTTTAATTA
>JAHPYZ010000095.1:12327-17586 GCA_019058425.1 Promethearchaeota archaeon | reverse complement strand
CCCAAAGACAGTTCATACAAGTTTAGGACATGGTTGGGGTGGTTATATTAATCTAATTACTATGATGGTGATGGCTGATGAACCTGCTAGAAAATTTAAATAAAATATGGAGGTAAATATTATGTCAAAATTAACAAGAAGAAAATCGATGGAATATATTAAAAAGGATTATGTTAGAACAAGAACTATGCCAGCAAATTGGTATTTATCTAGTTATAATTACAAATTCAATATCACCCATATGCAACCACTTAGAGAAAAATTAAAACAGAAGAAAATTGTAGGATTACAATGTTCAAGTTGTAATAGAGTGTTTTTCCCGCCGAGAATCGTATGTGGTAAATGCATGGTAAAACCTGATCGGTGGGTTGATTTGCGGGAAACTGGACGAGTAGCAACGTATACAGTTGCATATATAAAAGATCCTGAAACGGGAGAGGTTCAAGAAAAACCGATTGTTTGCGCTCAACTTGATGGATCTGATACAAGTTATCCTACTCAATTGAATCCAGATATAGCGTTTAAGGATACATATGTAGGCATGCCAATTAAAGTCCATTGGGCGGAGAATCCTGAAGGAGGTTTAATGGACATTGAATATTATGATGCGGTTGAAGATAATTCGAAAGATATAGAATTACGTAAAGATTAATACTTTTTTATTTCTTTTTTTTATAAGATAAGTGAATTTATCTAATTGTGCTATTTAGTTAGATATTTACCCAAAATTTGGCCTATTTTTTGAATCGAAAGTTCAATATCATCTTCCTGTATCCCGTAGTGAGTTACAAATCTTATTTTTTCTTTGCTAATATTGAATGATAAAACGCCTTCTTTTCCAAGTTCAGACACAATTTTAAAAATACTCGTTTTTTTCATAAGCTCTACAAGTACAATGTTTGTCTGTGGATTATGAACATTTATAGGGAAATCATAAGAACGAATTCCCTCGGCTAATAATTTAGCATTTTTATGATCTTCCTCAAGTCTTTTAATCCATACTGGTTCAAGTGCAACCAAACCAAAAGCAGCAATTATCCCTGCTTGTCGCATTCCTCCGCCAAGCATTTTTCGATATCTCCTTGCATTTGTAATAAATTCTTTTGAACCCGCTACAATTGATCCAACGGGACATGAAAGTCCCTTAGATAAACAAAACATAACGCTATCAACATGTTTAGTGAATTCAGTGACTGGGATTCTCAATGCTATAGCTGCGTTGAATATTCTTGCCCCATCCAAATGAAATTTTAAATCATTCTTATTTGAGAAATCTTTCATATCCCTCATTATTTCTGGAGGAATAATCGCTCCTCCATGGTAATTGTGGGTGTTTTCCGCAGAAAAAAGAGTTGTTGGTGGTTCATGTATATCTTCTTTATCACGAATCAATTTTTGGAGTTGATCATACGAAGGAACACCTTTATTTGAAGAATATGTTCTAATCATTAATCCCCCAATACGAGCTGCACTTCCTACCTCATTTTTATAAATATGACTTAATTCTTCCAAAAGAATCTCATCACCAGGTTTAGTTTGCGAGAGAAGTGATACTAGGTTCCCTTGTGTCCCAGAAGTAACAAATAATGCTGCTTCTTTTCCAATAACTCTTGCTGCTTTTTTTTCCAATTCATTTACAGTTGGATCTTCTCCTTCAACATCATCTCCAATTTTGGAATCATCTAATGATCTCAATTCTTCCCACATTTCGGGAGATGGTTTTGTTACTGTATCTGAACGTAAATCAACTATTTTCAATTTAGACAAGATTTAAATTAATTAACTTAAATCTTAATAATATTTTATAGAAATAAAATTGTATGTTTGAAATAAGAATTAGTTAAGAGATAAGAAAAGTCTAAAATTTATGAAATACTGCTTCAATTGACTTACCTATTATTTCAATGTTATCTAAATTTGCCGTTCCAAGCTGTTTTTGTTCTCCAAATTTTAAATATTTTGCTTTATCCATTCCATATCCTATTATGACACTCCCTACTCTATCAACTGCTACAGGGTCTTCTCCTGCAATAATTAAATCCATTTGAATAGGTTTTCCTCCTAGTTCCCATCCATCTGATCCAATAATTCCGTCAATAATTTGAAATTTCATTTTAGATCTTAAGACAGAAACTAAATCAGCTATTTTTTTATGTATGTTCGAGTGCATGATACTTTTCGGCATGATTGTCCCCATCATATTCTTCATACTTAATGTTGTACTTGCTAAATTATGCGTTTTTAATGATGGTACGGAGATAATACAACTCGCATCCATGGCTGTTTTTACTATATTTATTGTTTTTAAAGATAAGGGTTTAGGAATTTCAATATTATTAATTACTTCATCATCATTTAAATTCATTATTCTAATTCCATACTCTTCTAATCGAAAGATATCATTAAGTTTAAAGAATTTTTTATTTGTTCCAAATGAACCTCCATCAGCTAAAATGATTTTATCAGGATCTATTTTAGACTCATTGATTAGATACATTACGATTCCTTCCAGTGTATCTGTTGATGTTACATTCCCTGTATTAAAATGGTCTGAAGTCACCCAGTTAGGATTTATTAAAATTTTACTCTCTGAATTTGTAATTAAAGTCTTTAGGGGAATCATTCCAAGAGTTCTTAGTACTACCTCTTGAATGGACTCATTAGCCCTTCTTTTTATTATATAGACCTTAGGGTTCATAATAGTGTAAGTTGTTAATTGAAGTGTAATATAAAAAAAAAGAAAATTATATAGTTATTTTATTTACAATCCGGGAATCCCTGTTCGTTTGTGAAGAATATCTAATCCCTTTGAAATAATTGCAATTGTTATTAGAAAGATAATAGCTACTATGATGTAGGTCGTTAATGAAATAGCAGTAACTGAGACAATAGATTGTGCTTGAGCGAATAATTCGGTAGCCCCAATTAACGATACAACTACAGTGTATTTAGGAAGGTATGCTGCTTCATTAGACCACGAAGGAATCACTCTTCGTAGAGTTTGGGGTAATACAACATGTCGAATACCTGCAAAACGAGACATACCTATTGATTGAGCTGCTAATAACTGTCCACTACCTACAGCCACCATCGAACCACGAAGATATTCAGCTTGATAAGCAGCACTGTTTAAACTTAAAGCAACAATACCAAACAGAATCCTTGGGCTTAGGAAGATAAAAACAATATCTTTATCAAAAATTCTAAATTCTGTTAGAAAATACCATTGACCAATTTGAATATTCATACCATAAAAAATGAAGAATAATTGTGCTACTAATGGTGTACCACGAATAAATTCTATATAAGCTGCTGCAAATCGTGAGACAATTTTCCCTCCATATTGACGAAGTAGGGCAAAAGTAAGTCCTAAAAAGAAACCTATCATCAGTGCCCAAACATATAGCCACATAGTTGCGAGGAAACCAGAGAATATACGATCCCAGTATCCTAAAACCGTAATTAACTCACCTATAGGATTATTTTGGAAAATCACATAGTTTCCTCCTTATCAGTAAATTCTATAATTTCTTCATGAGTTCCATATAAAACCTCAAGTTGTTTAAGAAATTTTTTTGCACGATCAGATTTAGGAGAAACAAAAAAATGTTGGGGTGTTCCACGTTCAATCACAACTCCATTATCCAAAAAGATCATTTCTGATGCTACAGCTTTAGCAAAACCCAATTCATGGGTTACTACAACCATAGTTGTCCCAGCTTTAGCAATATCTAACATTACCTGAAGTACTTCACCAATTAATTCTGGGTCTAATGCAGAAGTAGGTTCATCAAATAGGATTACATCTGGTTCCATGGCTAATGCACGAGCAATACCCACTCGCTGTTGTTGACCACCAGATAGTTGTGCGGGATAATGTTCGGCCCACTCTGCCATTCTTACACTTTCTAATGACTTGAGTGCTTTCATATGAGCTTCTTCTTTTGAAATCTTTTTTACTCTACGAAGTCCAATGGATACATTATCTATGGCTTTAAGGTGGGAAAATAAATTAAAATGTTGGAATACCATGCCTATCCTAGTGCGTACGGAATTTAAATTGGTGTCAGGAGTATTAATACGTTCTCCACGTAGGTAAATTTCTCCTTTATCTGGTGGATTTAACATATTAATACACCTAAGCATTGTACTTTTTCCAGAACCACTTGGGCCAAATATAACTTTAACTTCTTTCTCCTCTAACTCAAATGAGACACCCTTAAGAACTTCTAAATTCTCATATGACTTCCATATATCAACTATACGTAAAACAGGTTTATTTATACTGAGCCACCTCCCATACCTAATTTCTTAAGTTTCTTGGTTTGACGTTCTCCCACTATTTTTGTTACTGGATATGTTAGAAGAAAATATATAATAGCTAAAATACCTAGAGCCAAAGTCCAAAATTCTGCAAAGGCTCTCGAAAAATCATACGCAGCTTTTGTTAACTCAACTATTCCGACAGCATAAGCAAAAGAGGAATCTTTGATAACAACTGCATACTCATTTGACCAACTTGGTACTGCTAAACGTAAAGCTTGAGGTAATATAACATGTCTGAAAGACTGTACTCCACTCATTCCCAATGCACGAGCAGCCTCTGTTTGCCCAGGGTTTACAGATAATATAGCTCCGCGAAAAATTTGAGACTGATAAGCACCACTCCTAAGACCAAGTGCTAATGTAATACTCGCAAAACGTGCTTGGTCGGAATCTAAGTACCAAAAAATACTTGGTATTCCATAGGCAAAAATATAAATAAGAACTAGGACGGGGATACCTCGAAATATTTTTTCATATCCGCTTGCAGCCCAACTAAGTTCTATACCTCCATAAACTCGCATAAGAGCTAATAAAATACCTAAAACAAAACCAACTAATAGACCTAATAATGTAAGAATTAACGTTCCAAACAATCCTTTTTCAACGATATAAATGAGAATCTCAGCTAAAGTCGGCATATCACACGTCCTTAATTATTTAACCAAACCAAGTATCCAGTAATGGCAAGATTGAATCATCTTGGTAACTATCATAAATTACTTTATTCATCAAGGATAAGAATTCAGTTTCTCCGTGTCTAGTCCAAAGTGAAAGTTCTTCTGATCCTGTACTATATAATAATTCTAATAGATATGTTTTTGCCCATGCTGTATACACAGGTTCATCGACGTATGCCATATCAATAGCTCCACCATTCAATGCAACCATTAAATCATTAGCATTATTATAAACAATAAGTTCTACACCAACAAT
>JAHPYZ010000095.1:0-12317 GCA_019058425.1 Promethearchaeota archaeon | reverse complement strand
ATATCTAAACCGTCAGGACCCAATTCTTCATACATAACTGTTCCAGTTTGAACTCCTACTACATAGCTAGTCACATTATCAATATGATTAATTGTATAACCTGAACCATTCTTAGCAATCACAACTTGACTGACTGTGATATATGTTATAGACGCTGCAAGACTCTCAGCACGATCTTCTGTATAGGTCATAGCAGCGGCAATCATGTCTATAGTCCCTGCCTGACAGGCAGCAATCAAGGAATCAAAAGGTATATCACTCATTACAAGATCAACACCTATTTCATCTGCAATCATTTCTGCAACATCAATATCAAAGCCAACAATTTGACCCGCAGGAAAAGTTTTATTTTCAAATGGAGGGTAATCTGCACTAGTTCCAACAAGAAGTTCTTCCCGTGCGATTATTCGATTTAATAATGGTGTTCGTGACTCTGTAAAGGGAGATGGTATAAACCATCCTCCAAGCAATCCTACACCTAAACCTACTACAATAGCAATAATAGCTATTTCTCTTCTCATCACTGGTGATTCTTTACTCATTAACTTTTAACCTCATTTTTTATTTTGATTTAAATAAATCATATACAGTTTTTTGGATAAATTCTGATGTGTATCTATTTCATAAGGAGATATATAAACATTTCTATTCAACTGTTATCTAATAATGAATTGTAGGACCAATCCAAATTAGTATTTTGAATTATTGATACTATCCAACTAACTTTAGGTTAATTATTAGCAAAAAATGTTAAGTTAAAAATCTGTAAATCATCATATCTAAGAGTAAATCAGTTATAGACGTTAAATCTGTTAAATATGTGGTTAATTTAATTAAATTTAAAAAATAAAGCTTTCAATAATTTTTTAGAAAAAAAGAAATAGATTTCAGGTTTAAAATATATTATGCGAATTTTATGAATTTACATGAGATGGCTTATCAAAACCTAGAGCTTCTTGAACTATAATGAAAATATAAAAATATTTATTTAATTTTTAAAACAATTGTAATTGCTCGAGTAAGACGAATGATATCCATGACTCTTCCTTTTTCTATACTTATTTGTTCTCGAGAAATTGCATGAGTAAAATCCCCTTTACCTTCGCAAATTCTAACAATTGCTGCGGGATCTCCAGACATTATGATGATAGCATCAGGTTTAGTACCTTTAGATAAAGTTGCTTTCCGGTTCTTAATTTCTAAGAAGAAGGGATCTTCATCACCAAGATTGAATTGAAATGACATTTCCCAATCTACATCATTTCCAGCGATATTTGTTACAAATACATCTTGAGCTTTTTGATTCAAGTTCATTTTATCTACTATTATGCCAAACTTTTCTTTTGCAAGGCTTATTATTTTTCTCCTCCTTCATATTCAGGTTTTGAAATCCATTTTTCAAATTCATCCACGGGGACAAAGAAAAAATCAGTCATTTTCCCTTCCCTTTCTTTGTTAAACACTGCTTTAACTTTTTTCCCTTTTTTTATTTTTGAAGGAACTAAATTCTCAGAGAATATACCTTGAAGTAAAGCTGTTTCTGCTCCATCAAGTTTTATAAAGCCTACGCCATAAGGTATTGCTTTGATAAAGGCTGATGTAGTATACCAGACTATTGTGCTAACCTCGATCGTCCCAGTTTGTTTAAGTTCTACCCAATCTGCTGGTTCGTAACAATCAGAGCAATTAATTCGAGGAGGCATCCATGTTTTTCCACATTTAGCACATTTTGTCCCTAATATCTTTTTCTTCTCCTTTAACTCAATAAAAAATTTGGATTGTCCGCCCATTGTATATTTGTAGTTAATCTTAATGAAATCCCTGATTTGATGATCCTGAAATTCTTCACTCATGGTTTATTTAATCCCTCCTCATTTGTCATTACTATTACAGCTGCATATGCTGCTCCAGGACCTCCTATAGAATGGGAAATCGCACGCCCTTTTTCTATATGTACTTGATGTTTTCCTGCGTCACCTCTTAATTGAAGAGCAGCTTCTCCAGTACTCATAATTCCCGTGGCTCCTACAGCATGTCCACAACCTATTAACCCCCCAGAAGGACAACAAGGAAGTTCGCCTTCTAACCAGGGACCTTCTCCTTGTTTTTCAAAAGAATTTTCAATCCAAGGACCACCTTCTCCAAATGGAACAAATCCAAGTTCCTCATAACTAATAACTTCCTGTCCACTGAAAGCATCATGTAATTCTGCTAAATCTATTTGATCTTTAATTTTATTGTAATCTAGTCCTGCCATTTTATACGCTACTTTTGCAGCATAAATATTTGAATAAAGCCTTCCCATATCTTCTCTATTGCCAATAAAACAATCTGTATTGGCGGCTGCAACTCCTGTAATCCAAATTGGATTTTCAATCTTTAATTCTTTTACTTTATCTTCGCTTGCTAAAATCAATGCAGCTGATGCCTCTGAATATAAACAACAATCAAGCAATTTGAAAGGATGACATATTATCCTAGAATTTATAACTTCTTCTACTGTCACTTTCATAGGTGATTGTGCTTTAGGATTTAGTAGAGCATTTCCATGATTCTTCACGCTCACATACGCCATTTGTTCTTCGGTTGGGTTCCCGAATTCCTCATAATGCGCATTAACCATCGAAACATATGAACTAGCAGCCATCATTCCCATAGGATATTCATAAGTCATATCTGCGGAATAAGCAATCGCATTTAAGACTTCTGGAGTAGTTACACCAGTTTGTTCATCATAACAGTCATTACATTTTTCAAGACCTATACAAAGACATAAGTCCGAAAGTCCTGAAGCAACTTCAGCATAAGCCATTCGAACTGTATATCCCCCCGTAGCGCCACCTGTAGCAACTCTTGTTCCGGGTTTATTATTTAAGCCTAAATATGAATTTGTAAAAATATCGGGCATAAATTGTCGTTCGAATAACTCATTATAAATTCCATAAACCGTTGATTCAAGATCTCTATGCGTAATTTGTGCTCCATTTCTATTAGCATCTGTAAGCGCTAATTTAGTAGCATCATATGCTAACTCGAAATAAGTTTTATCTAAATAACGGGCTTTAAAGGGTGTTATTCCAATACCAATTATAGCTACTTTCTTAGACATTTAACTGTTTCACATATTTATTTTAATTTTTAATTATTATTTTCGACCTAAAAAAAGAAATTAATTTAAAATAATTTTGCTAAGATAGTATTTGAAAATTTGATTTTTGTATTATGTTTTATCTTCTATGATCTTTAATTTACTTTTAGCTCCAATCTTATTAAATTCACTAGGATTGATTTCTATGTCTTTTCCCGTCAATGCATTTACGATTGTCGCTGTTAGAATGCCCCATGGGCAAATTGAATTAGTTAATTCTTCTGATTTCATATAAGAGCGAACTATAGCTGTAGAACAATTAATAGATTCTACTGTAAATTCTTTTTCAGATACCCATTCTAATTCAAGTTTTTCAGCCATTCCAATTTCAGTAAATTTTTTCATAGCAATTTCTAGAGCTTCATTTAGATTGTATTTTTTTAGTTCATTTAGATCAAGTCCGATCTGTTTTGAATATCGTTCTAAGAATTCATATGTTTTAGGGAAGACATATTTATATAAAACAGGAGTTCCAACAAGTTCTTTTGCACTTCCTTCATACCCAAAAGTTATTCCATGCAATATCATTGCAACACCATGAAGGTTTGATTTTTTTGTTGCTTCTCCATAAGTCTTAAACTTTAAAGCTTTTACAATTAGGAGAAGACATAATCCTAAGAGGAAAGAAAATAACAGTGATATTAAATAATTTGGAATTATAAAAGGGTTCAGAATACCAACTGAGGGGTTAACAAAAAAATAGAAATCAATATTACTTGTAAAATAAGCGAGAGCCCACCCAGCAAATCCAATTGGACCAATAATTTTCCCATATTCATAAATAAAATCTTTTTTATATCTAGCAATATAAAATTTGACTGTAAATAAAATAAATGCTATTATTCCTCCTAAAAAGGTGTGCCAAAAAATAGTTGGAATAAAGAAATCACTCAATCCACTTGGATTTAATCTGGGTAGAACCGCAAAATATATACAAAGCCCTGACAACAAATAAAAAATTAAAGCCGCCGTCCATCCAAATCTTTTATGTGCTTTCACTTCTAACAAAGTCAATTCTTTCAGGTCTCTAATATGGGACAACCCTATAAAACAATTAGCTAAAGCTATTCCAAATCCGATTGTTGAAAGATACAACATTAAATGATTTAGAAATACCATCTGTGCAAATGTCATTTGCATTAACATCTCAGACTTCCACCATTTTAATAATTAATTTAATGATATTTAATTATTTTATCACACTTTAGAATATTCTCAATTATACCTCGATTGTATTTAAAAGTAATGCTTTAAAAATTGAAGTTTTTTATTTAACTTGAAGAAAAATATTATAGCAGATATCTTGTATTGTCTGAAAAGTGTTTAAATCTTCAATTTTTCCAATCATGGTAAGACCAAAATTATTAAAATTCATACAGATTGTAGTCAATTTCTCTCCTCCCAGAGAGATATTGAATAAAACTCTATTATAAGTTTCCTCACTCAATTTCTTAGCCGATGTTAAAACGCTAATCGTTTCAGGAATGTAATCTGTACAGTCATATTGTTCATCGAAAATTTTAGAGTAAATTATTTTTCCAACTAAATCTACAAGAAATATCTGTTTAATTCTCTTATCCCAAATTATTTTCTCATATTTTTCTACTATTTTTTTTGGTTTTTTAATATACTTATCTTTACTCTTAAAGAAATCTAAAGTTAGAAAATCATTCTCTATATTATCTGGTAATTGGTATTGTTTTACAATTATTATTTTCTTTCTTAGCTCTACTAAAATATTTTCGTTTCTTACTGTTGTTAATAAAATCCAATTTAATTTCTCATTAAGACTATTTTGGTATAAGAATTGGGAGGAATTAACAATTAAGGGAATAAGAAAACCAATTTTTTCTTTATTTACAAATTGTTTCGCATGAATATAGAAAACATGCCCTGCTTTTGGTTCAAGATATACGATTGATTTGAAATTGCCACCTTTATCAATTAATTCAACTGAATCTTGAAAAGTATCTAAACCATGAGAATTTATTATAATTTTTATGTTTTCATCGAATTCACGGAATCTAGAGACTTCACCAGTAAATTCCCTGTCAAGGATCTCTCGATATTTATCAGTAAAGTTGTCCATTATTTCATGAATTACTGAATGTAATAATTCTATCATTTCATCATTTCTAGTGGTTGCTACAAATGTGATTTGTTGAAAGTATTCAGAGAATTTCTCAAATATTATATTAGTTTCCTTTAATTTTAACGATTTTATGTCTTCTCCTCTTTCTATACTGGCAAAGGTATTCATTGCTGTCAAAAAACCACTAAGCAAGTCATCATCACTAGTTTCATCTTGTTCATATTGATGCCAACTGTATAAAAGTTGTCCTGAGTCATTAATAATAAGCAAATCGTCCATTTAATACGCCATTTGTGATTTATTTGTTTAGTTTCGTTTTTCTTTTTTATGAATTAATAAAAAAATGTTATTTTAAGCCTTAAAAGTTTTATCCTTTAAAATAGGCGATATATCTGTGTTATTATAGAACTGATTTAAAAACAAATTTTTACTAAAAAGTAAAAAACTCTTTTTTAAATAACACAAACCTAAAAACTCTTATAAGAAATTATCTTATCACTACAAATAGTACATCTAACTAGAAATTATGGGGATTCAAATTTGTTAAATCGTATAGACTTAGAAGGATTCAAAAAAGTCCAAAAAGAGTATATAGAAGATCGCTCTAAGTGCAAAAAAACATTAGAAGTAAAAGGAAGATGGAGATTAGACGTGGAATATGGTCCACAATTTGAGACTAAACTGAGAACAGAAAGAGCAGGAGACATTACGGTACAAACTGATGAGACTATTATCCTTGGAGGCGGAGGAACTGCAGTACACCCTGTTCATTATTGTATGGCTGGTTTTTGTGGGTGTTTTTCTGCTGCATTTGCTAAATGGGCTGCGATGGTGGGAATTGAATTAAAAAAACTTGACATTAGGATAGTTGCAGATTTAGATATGACTACTGGATTTGGAATCGAGGATGGTATTCCTGCTGTTGATGATTATAAACTTGAAATCTTTGTTGAAAGTGATGCAAGTATAGAAGAATTAAACAAGGTCCTAGAACACACAAAAAATAGATGTTTTTGCATGTATTGTATCACTACACCAATTGTACCTAAGATCGAAATGATAGTTGATATTCCCGAAGAGAAAAGAGAAGAAGCAGTCTTCATTTGTCCTAATTGTTTCAACAAAACAATGGTATTTTTAGACGACAATACTCAGAAATGTAAGAATTGTGGTACAACTGGTTATTTTTCTCTACAGCCTGAAGCTAAAAAAGTTTCTCAAAAATAAGAATTAGTTTATAATATATTTTAATTGATAAATCAAACAACTAAGAAAAAAGTATTTTAATATAAATTTATAGAAGTGAAAGTCAATGACAGAAGAATGGCCTTATGTATCTGATAAAGATCAATATGTTATGAATTTAGAGAAAGATTTAAAGAAAGTTAAAAGTCAATTATATCAGACTTTAATCAATGCAAATAAGACGGTAAATAAAATTCAAAAATTACAGGATCAATTGAATCAATGCAAATCTGAAAATATTAAATTAAAACTTCAAATTGAACGTTTAAATAAATGAATTAAGAAAGAAGAATTAGATAATTGATAAGAATTAATGAAAAAAGACTAAATTTATGTTGTATAATAAAAAGGAGGAATGATTTGATACAATGAGTGAAAAACAATTAAAATTTGTTTTTAAAATTACAGTAATTGGGGATAGTGCTGTTGGAAAAACATCGTTAATTAAACAATATACTCAAAATTCATTTGAAGATGACTATATTTCTACAATTGGAGCACAATTCTCTATTTATAATGAAGACATAGATGGTGATAAATGTAATTTATTTTTTTGGGATATAGCTGGTGAAAAGGAATTCAAATTCCTACGTTCTCAATTTTATATGGAAAGTAAAGCCGTGATCCTCGTTTACTCCCTTGAAGAAAATAATCAGGGAATAGAAAGCTTAAAACACTTAAATGATTGGCACGAGGACATAAAAAAATATTGTGGTGAAATTCCTGTTATTATTTTTGCAAATAAAGTTGATTTAATTGATGAAGATAATTTGGATGATTCAGAGATTCAAAAATTCGTTAACAAAAATAATTTTATTGGAGTTTATCGAACTTCTGCTAAAACTGGTAAAGGGGTAACTGATGCTTTTCAAAAAATTATTAGAGTATTATATAATCATTATAAGAGTCTCATCTAGTATTTAGACTAAGCTCCCATGAAATCATCAAAGATTAAACTAATATCATAACAATCTCTAGAAATTATTTATTTTATTTTTATAACTTCATTTTATTTCCTATTTATTTTAAACAAGTATCTATTTGTTTCAAACTCAAAAAATACTGTAAAATAAAAGCTTAAATATAATTACTATTATAAGATTTTTGTAAGAATTCATACTATATTGCTATAAATACAATTATCAACTTTTGAGTTTTTACTAAAAAAATTAACTACATGAGATAAGAAAGAGGTGTTATAATTATATCTCAAGATGAGATGAAGGATCTAACAGAAAATTTAGATGATAAAGTTGTAAAAGCATTACAAAATAAAGTTGACATGTATGAGGCTGAAATTAGTGAACTTAAGAACAGTTTAACTAAGAAAGATGAAGAAATTGCATCTATAGCAAATTCTAAAGATCAATTGAGTTCTGAATTAGAAGATAACAAGATTAAATTAGCAGAATTGGAAGGGAAAGCAGGTGACCTCGATAAACTAAATAGTGAAATTTATGATCTGAAAAAAACAATTACTATACAGAATGATGAGATCAAAAAAATAACAGTAGATTTAGATGAATCCAAGCCCAAAGTTGCAGAACTGACAAAAAATAATGAGGAGTTAAAGAAGGTTATAGATGAAAATGAGTCTAAAATTAAAGAATTATCAGATACTTTAGCGGAAAAAGAAAATGCTTATAATGAGCAAAGAAGTAAATTAGAAAAAGTTGAAACCGAATTATCAGCATTAAAACCGATTAAACCAACTGAATACATAAGTGAAGAACGTTTAATTTGTCCAAGTTGTGGAGCAAAAGGAAGAGATCTTAAAGTAGAAGAAGATAAAAGTAAAGTCCTTAGTTATGTCGGACATAGCCCGCTTTACGCAAAAGTAAATGTATGTAAGAAGTGTGGGTATAAATTTTAAACAATCTTTTCATATTTATTTTATTTTATCTTATTATACCATTTATTCAAAATTAACTATTTTAAATCTAATTTAGATAACTTTTTTACATTCTAAAAGCAAGAATAAATTATAATAATTATAGTTTTCAAAGTGAAATAGAATTGATAAAAACGAGAATAACTGAGAAATTTGGAATTAAATTTCCTATTATAAACGCTCCAATGGGCCCATTCTATACAACTGAATTAGCTATTGCAGTTTCTGAGGCTGGAGGATTGGGAGTAGTCAGCCATGCTACATTACGAGGAAAAAATTCAGTTAAAGATTTTAAAGCACAACTAGATCATGTCATTGAACATACCGATAAACCTTTTGGTATAAATGTGCGTGTTGCTCGAATTCAGACTGATCATAGAGTTTTAATAAGAAAAATACCACAATGGCGTAAAGAAAATCCTAAACTAAGAGAACAATTAATTTATGGCTTAACTAGTGCTGGAGGACCCCGAGTTGTAGGAAAAATGTGGAAAGAAAAAGCACCTGATTTATCTCATTTTCATGTTGGACCAGCCTTATGGTTAGTTGATAAAATTGTTGAATCAGGGTGTGATGGCGTTGTAGCAACAGGTACTGAAGGCGGTGGTCATCAGAGTTATGAAGGAATAACTACTTTGGTTTTAATACAACAAGTGGCTCAAAAATATCCTAATAAGTTATTAGTTGGATGTGGAGGATTTGCTACTCCAGAAGGTGTTGCTGCTGGATTAGCTATGGGAGCTGATGCTATTGCTATGGGAACACGATTTATTGCTTGCACTGAGAGCGAATTTCATCAAAATTATAAAGATCTTATTCCCCCTGCTACGGCTCGAGATACTCTAATTACAACAGGTGGTTTTGGACCAATTAGATTGTTGAAAAATAAATATTCCCTAGAACATGGTGACCTCATAACTAAAACAGAAAAAATATCACAAGAATTAGCTTATGATATGGATGAGTATCTCAAAGACTTAATGGCTTATGAGTTAGTTTATACTAAAGGGGATACTGTTGATGGAGCTGTTCCAATAGGACAAACTTGTGGTTTAATTGATTCGATAGTTGATGTTGATGATCTAGTTTCAGGTTATACAAAAGAAGCTGAAAAAATATTGAAAAACTTATGCTCAAATATTTCTTAATATCACTATTTTTTTCTTTTCTTTGAACTTCTAATTGAAATTAAAAAATATATAAGAAGTAATTATAAATTATTCTTCTTTTCGTAATTCTCTTCGAAGGATTTTACCTATCACTGATTTTGGTAATTCTGGAACTATCTCTACTATTCTTGGATATTTAAATGGAGATATATTGTCTTTGCACCAAGCCATCAAATCTACTTCACTTATTTTCCCTACATATTCTGGCTTTAATGAAACAAAAGCCTTAATATTTTGACCTGTTTCAGGATCAGGTACACCAATAACTCCAACTTCATTAATAGCTTCGTGCATGTAAATGAGATCCTCTACTTCTCTAGGGAATACACCATGTCCTTTATATTTAATCATATCACGTTTTCGATCTTTGATCCGGAGATAACCATCTTTATCTATACACCCAATGTCAGCAGTATAATACCATGTTTTTCCCTTTGAATCCTTTCTTAATGCATATTTAGAATCTTCTTTACGTCCTAAATAACCTAACATAATTTGAGGACCGGTACTGCATATTTCACCAATATATTGAAATTCATCTGAACCACAATTTTCACAACTTTCATTAGGACATTGAGGTAAAGTTTTCATACCTTCCTCAACTTCAACGATCTTAACAAGTGTATCTGATAGTGGAAATCCAACAGTATTTGTTTTTTGAAGCTCTTTTTTGAAAGGATTCAAAGCCACAACCGGAGAAAATTCTGACATTCCATACCCCTCAACAATACTTGCTCCAGTAATTTCTTCAAATTCCTTTTTAACCTCCTCAGGTAGAGCACTCGCTGCAGAGATACAAGCAATAAGTGAATTTAATTTCCCTTTATATTTTTTGGAGTCAGGATCTTGATTAATTTTTATGTAAAGAGTAGGAACTCCAGGCATATAAGTAGCCTTTTCTTTACTTATATAATTTAATATTTTCGATATTTTTTCTGGTGGTCTTGGTAATAAGATCATTTTCCATCCTTCTAATACTGAGACCGTCATTCCTATATTACCAAATGAATGAGCAAGAGGTACAACTATCAACATACCACCCTTACCTTTTAACTTATTCATTTCTGGTAATTGAGTTGTAGCCCATATATCTGTTTGGAGAGCATTAATTACCATTGAATAGTGAGAAGTCATTACTCCTTTTGGCACTCCAGTAGTTCCACCCGTATATATTAAAACTGAAATGTCTTTTTCAAGATTTATATCTACTTTTGGAACATCTATTGGAAGACCATTCTTTAAAACTTCTTGAAATTTATGGAAAATAATATTACCTACTTTTTCAGGCCATTCTTTCATCCTAGGGACTTTCCCGAGGGCTGTTCCTAATTTGGCTTTTAATGGTGGTAAATATTCTGCTGTTCCTGTTAAAATTATATTTTCAAGTGTAGGCATTTTACTAAGTTCTTTTCCAAGTAAATACTCTTCATATAAAAAATCTAGGATTATTAATACTTTTGCCTTTGAATCATTGACCTGATGAACAATCTCAACAAAACGGTTAACAGGAAGTATTGGATTAGACACCGCTCCAATTCTAACTGTAGCCCAATGGGCAATTACATACTGAGGTACGTTTGGTAAATCAATGCATACTACATCTCCTTTCTTTACGCCTAATGTGGCTAAACTTGTTGCGAATTGATCTACAAGTGTGTCTAATTCTAAATAAGTCATTCGAAAGCCTTCAAAATAAATTGCTTGAGAATCAGGATATTTTATAGCAGTTCTACTTAAAAGATCTCCTAACGGAACTACATCATAATCAACATGTCTAGGTACTTCTTCTGGCCATTTTTTATTAATTCCATAAAATTCGATTAATTCTTCATTACTCATTTTCATCCATAGTTGTTTTTTTAGAAATATGTGATATTATTCATTTTGATTTTATTTAAAATTTTAATAATTATCCAACCGAAAAACCTAACTTCATTTATTTAATCAAATGAATTATACTTAAATCCGTATTTTGTATAAATTCTTATCTGGAATATAACTCATCATAATTAAATCGTCTCGGATTTCCCAACCTAAATTCTTATAAAAATCAACAACTTCTTTATTATATTTTTCAATAAATAAATGTATTTTATGAACCCCAATTTTACGAAATTTCTCAATTAATTCATCCATTATTTTCCTACCATATCCCTTTTTTTGATAATCTGGATCTACAGCTAAATGATGGACATAACCTCTCCTCCCATCGAATCCTCCAATTACAACACTGATAACTTTATTATCAATCTTTCCGATTAAAAAAAGACCAGGATTTCGTCGAAGTATTTTATCTATTTCTTCTAATGTGTCTGAAGAACCAACATTTATTCCTGCCTTTCTCCAGAGTGTAACAATTTCCTCATAATATTCTATAGTAAATTTTTCAATCTTCATTTTGAATAATATTGAGTGTAAATTTTATGTTAATTTATCATATTAAATTTATGATTTAAAACATTTTAAAGAAGGTTTTTCACAATATATTTAGCAAATAAAAGAATCATTCGAAAAAAATAAAAATCAACCTTTATTAATTTCTTGAATAGTCTTAGAATATAACAAATTTTTTAAAAAAAAACGGTGAATTAAATGAGTGATGATTTAAAAGAAATTAAAGAAATCTCAAAACTTACAGGAAAGGAATTAAAAAAAATCCACGACGATTTTTATGAAAATAATTTAGATAATGCTGAATTTGTTTATTATCTTCAAGGAGATAATGTAATATATATAGGTATTAATTTCTATTATTTAGATTTATCTGAGAAA
>JAHPYZ010000012.1 GCA_019058425.1 Promethearchaeota archaeon | reverse complement strand
TTGTATTTATTAGTTTTTTTGGATTGATTGTAGTACTTAATCAATCGAACACGACTACTGGTGTTTCATGTCTAAATTTTAAGATAAAAAATGACTATGGTGTTTTCTTTGGCAATAATGAGGATCATGATATTACTCAAATTTCTAATACTGTTATTACATTCATACCTAATGGTTCAACTTGGTATGATGGTTCAACAATAACATATGGAGCCGTTATAGTCGGCTATAGCAATATAAGTAGATTAAGCTGGTTTCAAGGAGGGATGAATGAAAAGGGTTTAGCATTTGATTCAACATCTGTTCCTTATACTACACCAAATCTTCATGGTGAGAGACCTCAGAATCTAGTTCCAGAAATATTTAGTTGTGAAACTATAACTGATGTAATTGACTATAAAGCAGCTTATGGTGTTTACCAACAAGAGGGGGAAGTTCAAGCAATGTACGTCGAGAAATCAGGGGAATCCGTTGTATTCAACATAGGAGTAGACGGTGAATTTGATTTTTTCCGCAATTATGAAACTTTTCAAATAGCTTCTAATTTTTATTTCAATGATACTTCACGTGGCAATCCAGGTTCGGATGCAATTAGAAGATATAATGCTGCGGAAGAAAAACTTAATGAAATAGATGTAAATAATAATATCACGATTGAATCTATCTCAAATGTTTTAGATGCAGCTCATTTTGAAGGCCCGCTTGTAAATACATTATATTCAAACATTTTTGACACAGTAAATGGCGATATTTATCTATATTATTTTCATCAATTTGAAGAGGTTGTGAAATTAAATCTTAAAGAAGAATTAGCTAAAGGCTGGCATTCTTATCGAGTTTCTGATCTTTTTACACAAGAACTTGTAAGTAAAGCGTTAAGTGAATATAATGATTATTCAATTTTGATCCGGTTTTTTCCAACGGATATTGTAATTCTTATCGCAACAATAATAATTGATATTAGTGCGGGTATATACATAATATTTCTAATTAGTAAACAATTGATTCATAAATACAGAAAGTCTGAGCAATCAAGCGAACTTGAAACGGAGCAAGATACTTCTAAGGGGCTTCGAACGCAATTTTTTCTTTCTTTAGCTATGATTTGGTCATTATTGAGTTTTCCGATGATTTATTGGAATCATAATGGTGAATGGTGGCCCTTTTTTGATGATATACCAATACTACAATTGACCCTCCAACCATTTTATGGTGTTTATAATTTCTTTCTACTGACTAGTATATTGGGTATAATATTAATTGCGGTTCTATTATTTTTATTCAGCAACAAAGGAGAGCTAATAATTATGGTAAAAAGAGGTTTTAACCTCGGAAAAAAGGAAAAATGGAGAAATATAATTAATTTTAGTATTCCGGTAGTGATTGGTATTCTTTTCCTTGTTCTTGAAGTGTTTAACCTTATTCCCATGATAGACTGGCTGGTGTTTATAATCTTATATCCTACAATAGTAATAATGCTTATGATACTCAATCCATTGGTTAAAAGGAAAGATAATAAGGACCAAGACTATACTCAGAATGTTTCAAGAAAAATTTTAATAAAAGTAGGCGTTAAACTAATTTTAACCTGGGCTCTCTGGTTTTTACCACTCCTTTTAACGGGGATATTAGACCATATGTATATATTATTGTTGTTGAATTTATCCCTATCATTAATAGTTGTTTGCTTCTTTGAAATATTTTTTAACTATCAAAAAACTGGAGAAAAGAAAAGCTCAAATTTAATAAATTAATAACTTCAATATTTTTTTCTTAAATACTAATTATTCACAGTATTTATTATCCATACACATTTCTTTTATAACTTCTTCGAATTTTATAAATTGGTTTAGTTGGTGTTGATTGAAATCTTTACCGAACATTTCCAAAAATCTTTCTACAACTTCTTCTCCAAATTCTCTCCATAATTCAATGGGATCTTCTTGATCGCAGAGAATAACAACACTAATAGGATCTCTTGAAACAATAATACAATTATGGCCTTTTTTACCTTTAGTCGAGATTAAGATAACAGTCCCAATGTCTAATTCTTTAGACATTATGCTTTGAATCGCGTTTAAAAAGCCACTAAAGATTGCCGAATGTTCCACATTAAACTTTGTATGATCTTGGTGATACTCTATAAGATTTAGTCCCGAAACAACATGTTGAATAAGAATAATATCTAGCATCTTCAAATAACTAACATACAACAATTATTAAATAATTTTCAAAAAATTTTTTACATATTTTTTAATTTTAATTGCTATAATTTTTTATTCTTTTCCATATAACAATGTGGCTTTATGGAGATCCATATTAAGCTGATCAAAAGTTCTGAATGTTATGGAGATACCTTCTTTCTTGAATTTAAAATTCTCCATATACTCAATTGGTATAGGAGATAAAGATTTTACAAGAACAATTGTTTTTATGATAAAAGGATTTTTATTTTTTAAGGAGGTATGTCTTTCTTTTCCATGGCCATTAGAACAACTATAGATTATTGTTCGTATTTTATTTTGGTAGTCGTAACTATATCCACGTACTTTAAAAACGCTTTTACAATAAGGACATTGCGGTAACCAAGCATATATAGCGATTATGTTACCATTATCTTCTTCTTTTAAGGTCCTTATTAATTTTTGAAAATGTAAGGAATAGGATATGAAATCTTTAGGTCTTCGGGAGATATTTATCTTTAACATCTTATAATCTTGCTTAGAAATAATGTCTCTATACCCTAAAGAAGTTATTTCTGAAAGTAATAGTCCCAGAGCCCTAAACACGGGAAAATTGTAAAGCTTTCTGTAGAAGTTAATACCCTTTTCGAGTTGATTATTAATACATAAGCATTGATAGCAATTATTATAAGCTTCATGGAAATCATTTAATTTGAAGTAAATTTGTGATAAATTATACCACGCATGATTGTTATTTTGGTCTAATTCTATAGATTTCTCAATTAGTTCAATTCCTTTATCTATATCTCCTTTCTTATAATAGGCATATCCTATGTTATTGTATGAATCTGAATATTTGTGATTTAATTCTAATGATTTTCTACATGCTGAAATGGCGTTATCATGTTGACCTAATTTATTATTACACCATCCAATATTACTCCAAATAATACATTTTAGCCATGTATTTTCAGGGTCTATAAATTCAAGGCTATATTTAAAAGCATTTAGAGCCTTCTGATATAATCCCTTGTTTAGAAAGACTTCCCCTATTGTATTCCAAACTTCAGGCGATTCAGGTAACCTTTTTTTAATGTCTAATGAGATTAAAAGAGCTTCTTTATGTTTTCCATTATCACTTAACAATCGAATGATTCTAAGAATGAGAAATGGTTGATAATTTAAAATTATTTTACAAATCTTAACTACAGTTGTATACTCTCTAATATTGATTAAATTATCTACAATGTCCAAGATTATTATAATATCTGTGTTATGAGATAAAAGTAACGTACAAATTTCAAGAAAAAGATTGTATAAATCTAGATCGATCAGTAAATATAGGATTTCTTGGATGAAATGATTATTTGGGTTAATATTTAAGCTAGAATCACATAATTTAATAATAGTTTTATATTCTTTGTTAGAAATTAATAGATTTACAACATCAAAGATATAATTATTTTTAAGATCAACATTAAAATAAGCTTCCAAAATTCCTGCTATTACAGAATATTTACCATGATGGAAAAGAGTATCAATAACTTTCTGAATTAGCTTGCTTTCAATATCCCTTTTAACAACTTCTTGACATAGAGCGATTAAATCTTCAAAATTTTCTTTATTTATGAGAGAAACAATAATTTCATGTAATTTATCCTCATCTGAGAATATTTCATAACTGTAATGCAATACAGGTATTTTAATGCTCATTTGCTTAGGATTTAATTAAAATTTAAAAAAAATCGAGAATTAAGTCTCGAATCCGAGATCATATTCTGCGAGATCCATACCAAAAGTCCATGCTAAAGCCAATTTACAATTACTTATGTTGTTTGGAACACTTAAAAAATAAAATTTTCGTGTTGATGAATCTATCACCCTTAAATATCTGTAATTGGTTCGATTACTGGTATAATCAACTAAAATGAGATTACGATCAACGTGAATTATATTTACTCGCCGGTCGTTACTATATCCTTTATCATCAAAAATAATTTTCTCGAGATAACTTTTATTTCTCTCATGAATTTGTACCATCCTCGAATTTATACTACTCATTATTTAAAAACTCTTTTAATGATTCAGACCTATTAATCTCTTACAATTTGGGTTCTTCCTTGGCCTAAATATTCTTTTTGCCTTATGATTTCATATACTCCAGATTCTAATTTGATTGGAAAATGTTCTTGATGAATAATTTTGGTATCTTGCCCCGCTTTTATATAATGTCTAGTTGGATTAAGTAATTCAAATAAGGCTCCATTGACAAGAACGTGTGCATGACCAGTTTGTTCTCCTTCTGCGATTAACTGATCTTGTTTTTGTATTACATTAGATGGAAGTGCTTTAACTCTTTTAAACAGAATATCTCCTTGCCTAAATATACTCTTTGGTTTAGACTCTGTATTTTTGGGAAAAACTTTTTTTTTTGGAGTTGTAAGATCCATATTTTTTGAAATGTAAGCCAATGGGGTTGCTTTTGAACTTTTTTTAATGATTTTACTTTTATACGGATTTGAATTTTCTGGATTTGTCATAAAAAAATATACTTAAAGTTAGTATTTAAATTAAGAGAGAGATCGAAATTCTAAAAAAAAAGTGATTAGATTAAAATTTAACTGAAATGAAGATTATGAAATATATCGCAACTAAGGTGGTGGTAAAATAATCGGGCCAACCCAATAATTCCAGAAAATATATCCTAAAATCCCTCCAATAATACCTCCAATTAAAATTATATATCTTTGATGGGCAGGGATATAATAAAGTGCTATGAATATAAGAAGTAGAGCAATTCCCGCACTTCCATATATTAATATATCGGGATTTATTCCTAGAAAATCTTGAGCAATTTTTGCCTCATCAGCATTACTGGTCATACCACCAAGAGTAGTATTTATGAAATATAATCCTGCGTTGAAAATGAATCGTATACTAAATGAGGTTCCAACAATAGAAATAGATTGACCTATCCCGATTGGTTTAACTCTTTCTTTATGCATATGTCTATATTTTATTAGTATTATAGTAATACCTATACTCGCTACTAACCATGAACTTATGGGACCACCCATTAAAAACCAAAATCTTTGATATTCTGCAAATGTTCCAAAATAATAAGTATAAGCATAAGATATTCGAGCAGGAACACCATACATTACAGCAACAAAAAAATGTCCTAATTCGTGAACGAGAGTTCCGATGATAAGAGTAATAAAAAAAATGGCTAAATATTCAACTAACCATTTGAATTCTAAAGAATCTTCCATATCCTTCTCGCATTAAGAATTAATGTAATCTATTAAAATTTAATACAATACAAATTTTTGTGATTTTTAAAGTTAGTTCAATATAATTTTAGTTTTTTTCTTTAATAAGCTCCTCAAGGTGTAATAAACTATCATATACTAGTCTCCCTTTTTCTGTGAGCCCAATATACTCCGTTCCATTATTCTTTTCAAGATTAATCAACTTTTTTTCCATTAATTTATTTTTAATGCGTAAAAAGGAATTATAATTACTAAATTCAATAAGTGTTCGATAGAATTCTCCTTTTTCTGCTTTAAATTCTTTGTATTGTGAAAGGACTTGGAATGTATTAAAAAACCCTCGTTTATTTAAAACTATATATAACTCCTCAAAACTCATATAAAATTCCCCAATAAAGATATATTCTTATGAAAACACATGGTGATATGGTACTTATTATTGTTTGCATTTTTCGACAAAAATAATAAAACTTAATTTTGTTTGGTTTTTTTGGGAAATTAAAAATATGAAAAAGTATCTTTTGTTTTTTAAGATTGTAATTACTTTAAGCTTAATTACTTCAAGTATTTTTTTGCTTTACTTTTTCCTTTATTACAATGAATATTATGCATGGGACTCAATCGATGTGGAAGTTAATGCAATGATTACAGTTAGTTATTTTATCATATTTTTTTTTATTTTATTATTTCTGATTGATTTTAAGAAATTTAATATAACTTTTGTTGTTATTACGATAGTTGGACTTGTCCTATGGATTACTTTTTATATCTTAGAACTAATTGGAATTGAAGCCACTCCTTGGAATTGGTACAATATTAGAGAAGCTGGCACAATTTTATGCTTTTCTATATTTTCTCCAGGAATAACCTTAAATATTATTAGATATATTAGATATAGATCAAATCAGGACAAAAATAAGAAAATACTTCAAAATTACCATTTTCATGAAGGTTTTGTAGGTATTTTATTTGTTCTAATTGCTCTCTTCTTATGGCTATTTCGCTCATTTATGATCAAATATGAAGTCTTAAGAGAAAAATTAAGGATCCTCTTAGCTATTGAAATGATTCTATTATTTGTATTTTTATTTAGTGGAAGCTTTTTGATTTTTCGGGATTGGAGGGATATTATTAGATTTAAATTTATAGAGAGGGAAGCAAAATATCTAACATATAAGGGATCTTCTATATTCAAAATAAATAATCCAGAATCAACTAAATTTTTCAGTTCCCCACGATTATTGTTGTATCCTTTTGGAATTCTTCTAAACAGCGTATCAGTTAATTTATTTATACATGGGACAAATTTTATCTCATTTAAGATTTTTCAAATGAGTCATGAATCACTTGTGTTTATCGGCTTTATTCTTTGTTTTATTGCAGGTGGAATGCTTGGTATAGATTGGTATCGTGTGTTTGCCAAAATTTACCCTAACTTATATGTCGAATTTGAACAAGTTTTAAAAGATTTAGAAAAACCAGAGTAGTTTAAGTGAAAAATAATATAAATGAACTTTTAAATAGTTATATTCATATAATTATTCAAATTTTCTTATAATTACTTTAGATACTTTCTCGAGTGAATTGTTTGAGGAAAAAAGTTGAATTAGACTTAATCGTAGGGGTTTTTTTGTTTGCATTTGGATTAATCTCTATTTTTTACAGCGTTTCAGCATTGGTCATAAATATATTTTTTATACAGCTAAGAGCGTTTTTTTATATGAAGGATATACTCTTTGATCTTGTTTTTTTACTAATTGGTTTCATTATAATTAGAAAGAGAAATAAGAGATTTTTAGTATCACTGAATCAAAAATAAACTATACCGGTTCACATTTTAAAAAAAAATATATTATGAATTGAGATCATTTCAATAATTCTTTTCGATTTTAAACTCAATAAGAGTTTGGGTCGAATCCAAATAATTTATCCTGTATTTGGTTTTTAATTTCTTTTGTAACATTATTTACGATATCATCTTGAATATTTTCTAAATATTCATTTAATGTTTTTTCAATTATGGGCTCAATTTGTCTTGAAATCTCCTCAATTATTTCGTGCTTTTTCAAATATGAATCTTCAAAAGTTTGAAGATAGTATTTATTTAGTTGTTTTAACCACGCTTTGCCTTTATTCTCTAACATACTAAGTATTTTTCTAGATTTTGCGGCATTGAAATGCTTAAACTCAAATTTAAATTTTGAGATTTTATCTTCAAAGTATTCCATAATTTTAGTTTTATGCGCTAAGCTTAAATCTGTTTTAGAATTGAGAAATAGTATGATCATATATTTATTAAATAAGAAAAAGATCTGAACTTTAATATTAGAACCATGAATCTCTAAATTTGATAGATTTTGAATATTAGTTTGGCCTGCAAAAGCCTTAAATGAACTAAAATACATTGATACTAAATCTATTTCTAAAAAGTTTCTTTCATGCTCAGATAAGTATGATTTTATTGGTCCATAATTACTGATATTTTTAGAATCATATTCAAACACCATTAAAGTATTTCCATTCTGATCTGCAATTAAACATCCGAATATGGGAGGGATATTGTTAAAATTGTTAGAGATATATGCACTTTCAATTAATCTTTTTTCAAAGTTAGTTGAAACTTCATCATTTTTGTTGCCGTTTTCTTTTATGTAATTATTTTGATTAGAAACCATAGAATAAATCACAATTTTTAGATCAAAACCACTTATGAATATAATTAAGATTTTAACCTTTAGTTCTAAGCATAAACAATATAAAGGACACATTTCTCTAAAAATGAAAGAGAGACCATTAAATTTTAAAAAAAGTAAAATTGATATTTTCTAAGAAATATGAAGAAATTTTTTATCTATTCGTAATAAGGAGTGATAAAGGAGTATGTATGGAGAAATTATGGCAGTTCTTACAGGCCTCTCTTTTGCACTTTCATTTGTACTAGCCCGAAAAATAGAGAATGAAGCTACAGCGATATTCCAAAATGCTATCAGATCTATAGTTGGATTTTTAACATTTTTCATAATTTGTTTATCTTTTGGTGTATTTCTTGAGATATTTTCATTATCTATTCTCATTATATTATTCTTATTTTTAAGTATTACATTTACAGTGATCTTAGGAGATACAGCTTATCTTCAATCACAGAAATTTTTAGGTCCAGCTAAAGCTCTAGCTATTACCACTACAACTCCATTTTTTACTATTTTATTTGAGATTTTCTTTTTAAAGCGCTTAATCTCACATCAGATGATTTTATCAGGGATCTTAATTGGAATTGGAGTTATAATAATTACAAAGAAGGATCTTAATAGACTAAATAATAATCAGTCTCATTCTTTTCAATCTCAAAGTATCAATAATCAAATTGAGCCGGAAAGTGCTCGAATTCCTAAATCTTTTAAAGGAACGCTTTTATCACTAATTTCAGCAATCTCTTGGGCGATTGGCATCGGTTTATCGGATTATTCAATCAATCAAGTTGATCAAACAGTGAATTTAGGAATATTAAGCACCATGATTGCCATGATGGTGAGGTTTCTATTTGCTTCAATTTCATTAAGTTTAATTGCTGTAATACATGAAACAAGAACATCTATCCCCAGAAATCGAAATACGTGGATAATTCTGATTATTTCTGCTATTTTGAGTTATTCATTAGGGAGCATATTTTTTGGAGAGGCTGTTCATACAGCAGGGGCAACTTTTATGTCTCTCATCTCTACTGCTATGCCTTTATTTACCATTCCATTCTCTTATATAATAAATAAAGAAAAGATTTCAAGGAAAGGATTTTTAGGAGTTATAATAACGTTATTCGGTGTTTTTATACTCTTCATATAAAAAATTAAAAAATAATTTGAAAATTTATGTTACTAAGATAAAAGCCTCCTCTGAAACGTGAATAATAATACTATCGACTATTAAAATCCACTTAAATCTTATTATGATATCGCTGGTTGTACAATTGACCAAGCCATTTAAAATCACGCCTTCTCCAGAATATAGAACTTTATCAATTAAAGTGAAATTAATACCTGTATATACCCCATAACTAAAAGTCTTATTTTCTAACGGATAATAAGCTGGCGGTACGACTACTGAAAATGTTCCACCTCCTTCTCGATATAATGATAAATTAACTTCAACATGATAACCTGGAGCAGTAATTGTTTCATTTAAATTCTCGAGTTCTATTCTAAAACTTGCAAGATCATCAGGCCATGTCATTAAGTTATCCATTTCAAAGTTAAATCTTATTGGGAATATTCTTGTATTAATTAATAGCACATTTGATGTTGTATTTCCATATACATTTGAGGCTTGAATATAAAATTCGTAATACCCTGAAGTCAATTCTGAAATTGCATATGATGTCTGTGAATTCGGTAGATCACTCACTATTAAGCTATTATTTCTATAGATTGAATAGCTATCAGCAAATTGAGATTCCGTCCAATTTAGTAAAAATGCGCCATCAATATCGGGATTTTCAGCGTCACTAGTTAAACTAAATATCCCTGGTTGGAAATTTTCTAAATTATTATATGCTTCAAAAGCTTCAGCACCATAACCCACCCTTCTAGTAAATGCTTCTACAAATCCTGCTAACTTTAACTGTTGTAAGCCACCAATCGTGCTGTATGTCGGTATATAATAATAGACTGACCCTCCAAGAGGATATAATAAAGTATTCCCATTTCTAGCACCAGAAATTAGAGAAATTTCTTGAGTTGCTTCTGTTTCATATGTATCTCTCGCAGTCTGAGGTCCAATTAAATTCTCGGTTGAGTTTCTTGTATGATAAAAACGTGCTTCTCCGAAATTTTCTCCATGTCGAACGACATACATACCTGCTAATGTCTTTGCTTCAGTACCTTGGTATTCTACTAAATCTAAACCAACATATTCAATCCCCTCTCCCAAATCTGTTTCAATATAGAAAAGATCACCATTTTCTGGTCGTTCATGAAAATCATCTCCTCTCTTCCATGTTTTTAGATCTTGTACATGGTATCTGTAATTAGCTTCTAGTTGTAATTCGAATAAATCTTCAGGATATCTTAACTGTGAACTTAACCATGTTGGAAGATTTTGCCAATTATAAACATCTAAGTAATATCTCCAAATAGAATAAGTTGGATCTGTGATCGATTCAATTAAATTTGGATTTTTATAAAATTCCATCTCACCAGTTTTAACATCAACTAAACTGATCCCTAAGAACCTTAATATTGGAGATTTTGAATAGGAGCCAATATCTATCGAAGTAAAAATTGAAACTGCATAATACATCTTTTCATTATTACTATCAAATACTAAATAGGGATCATTATCTACTTTTAATTGTGGTAAAAGTATATTAGCTACGCGGGTTTTAACATTTCTGTTAATTAAATATTCTTTTTGTCCTCCTTGAAAAACATATCCCCATAAACCTAAACTAGCTGTATACCAAAATGCTTCTAAACCTCCAAGAACTGCATCTGGATCACCCTCATAAACATATATATTATTTGGAATTCCACCACTCCAATTAGTTCCAAGTAAAATACTATTATCATAAGCTCCCAGACGACCAAAAGACTCTCGTTGCTGCAGGAATTTCTCACTTTCAGATTCTCCAAAAAATATTGGATAATTTTCATCAATATTGAAAATTGAACTTACATCGACTAATTCTCCGGTGTTGGTATCCAATGCCAAGAATCCTTCAATATGATCATATAATTCAGTAGAGATTCGTACTGGATCTCCTGCAAATTGTGATAGTCTAATTGTTTTTGGAGCAACCCAATACTCTGATCCATTTAAAAAAACAATATCAGAATCTGCTAAGCCCTCATAAGTTGTACCAATCTTTGCAGCAAGACTCTGTACTGCAAAATCTTGATCAAATTGCCTTATTCGTTCGAGCATTTGTGTATCATTTACTATTGATGATGATAAAGTAAAATTTTCAATTGGAAGCTCCTCAAACATGTCTAATCCCGCGCATGCTCTAGTCCACCTAATTTGTCTTTGAATTCTTCTATTCCATTCATACGTTGAATAAACAGATGTGTTACTTAATGTAAAGACTGGTCCAATACTTGTTATTAAGGGAAAAACGATTATTAAAATTAATGCTCCTGTCGCAATTCCTATTTTTATTTTATTTCTTTTTAAAATCAATTTCATTCTTGGGTATTTCGCTAATTTATAGCGACCAATGAAATATATCAATACTCCAAAACCAATAAGTGATATAAAAGCTAAAATAAATGACCACATCTGTATCAATTCAATCCCATTTAAAGAATATGAGGGGAAAGAAAGGAAAATCGATCCACAAATCAACGCACCTATAAAAAGAGCATTTGCTACCATATTATAGTCATTTTTTCTCAAATAATAATTGCTAACGATGTTTAAAACCATTCTTAAAATTAAGATCGCAAAAATAAAATATATGAGTGGTAAATAAATCCTCGCATAAATGAATATGAATTGAATATTCATGTTATTCTGATTCATTAGAATGTTAAAAGCATCAATCAAGACCGTTAAAGGCGATATACTAATTTCACCTTTTTCTAATAAGTACATAGCCCAAGAAAATTGACCCCCAATATCAAGTGCAAAACCAATTAAGTAAAAAAGAGCAAAACCAGCCGTCCACCAAAAAAGTAAAGCTTTTAAGATGGAAGGTTTGCCAAATCTTAAACGAGTCCCAATTATAGTCAATAAATTTCGATTTGGTGGCAAACTCATTATAATACTTCCAATAAACGCTCCTATTAAAGCTGTCTTATTGAAAAAGAAATTAGTTGACCAAAAATTCAGAAAATAAACTTCATAATAATTAAGACCTCCTGCCTTATTGTTGTAAAGCTGAGCATTCAGATTGATGGGACCGAACCACGCAGGCCACCACCATAAAATAGTTAAAACAGTGATAACGATTGCTATTATTGGTAAAACAATCTTAAGATATTTCTTTAACTTCGGCTTTACTTGAAATAAACCAAGTTTTAGAGGCTTTGTTACTGGGAGTTTTTCAGATTCTTCAATATCTTCAAAACTTTCACCACGTTCTAATCTATCTATTTTCTTTTGAAATTCATATTTGCGATTAGCTTCTTGACAGTCGTTGCAATAATAATTGAATTTCTTATGTTTTTCACAGGATTTTTTTACCATAATATTTCATCATTCTACTAAAAGTTAATAATTGTATTTATCATTGTTAAAAAATATTGTATAAATAAATCCTTTATGTTTAAAATTTAAAGTATACTTTAATATCAGGTTAAAATAAGATGAATAAAATGAGTTATAAAAATAACTACATTAAATCTGCCACTAAAAATATACCTTCGATAAATTTTATCGAAATATATTTGTATATATATTATTCGTTAATTTACTATAAATATAAATAAAAGTGATGTATATGATTCTTAGTCATAACATTTAAATATATACCTTTATATACAAGATCGGGTATAGTTGAATATAAATAATAAAATAAATAAAGAGGCGAAAAAATAAATAATTATGACTTTAAAAGAGTTGTATGAAATTCTTTTAGGGTTGCTTGGAATATCAAGTTTAGCAGCTCTATGTATTGCTTTACTGATATTACTGGGAATTTTTACTTAGTTTTTCGTTCTTTAAAGGTTAAATTTGTTTATATTTTCGTCTATATCTTCATAAATACACCATTCCGCAACAAGATCGTTTTCAATTTTAGCAGTCCAAATTGCGTAATCTTCTTCTGGAGAATCCATAGACCATTTGGCATATCCGACTAAAATGACTAAATTTCCTCAAGATTCGACTCTTGTAAAATAATTTTTATATGTAGGAAAATTACTAAAAAAATCTATCCAGCCATTAACCATATCTCCAAAAGAATCTCCATGACGGTCTACGAATATATGGTCTTCTGTTATGAGGCTAGAGAGCCCATCAATATCTTGATTATTGATATATTCATTAAACTGTAAAGCAGTTAATTTTTGATCTTTTAAGTTCATATTATTATTCTTTTGAATTAATTTTGGGATTTACATTAACTTTAATAGTTTTTTTTTAAGTTCCATATAGTATAAATATTTCTTAATATTTATGGTATTTAAATTACATTTAATCAATGATTAAAATGATATTCCAATCCTTTGAAGAAATAATGTGGCTTTTGGTTTTTTACCTTATAGTTCTGTTGATAATGGCGATTTTTTTGAGTATAGCTTTGAGTTTCTTTAGTAAAGCTAGACATACTAATTTCGGCAATGTCTTTTTAACAGCATTCTTAATTACTTTAATCTACGCCCTGGTTTTCTATTTTACTGGAGGTTTGCTTGCTTGGTTAATAGTATTAATTTTAACTTGGATAATAATTAGTGTTAGCCATAATGTTGGATTACTAAGTGCAATAGTTATAACCATTATAGCATTCCTATTATACGTTCTCGTTGTTCTTTTACTTAGCGCTTTATTACATGTTACAATCGATCTTTTCCCATTTTAAACTATTTTCTTCTTTTTATTTTATTAATAATTAGTAATGTGATATATATCGTAAATAGTGAACTACGACATAAACAATTTTAAAGCAATATTAATCGACAAAAATCTTTAATTACTCCTTAATAATTGCATTTAAATATAATACTTTCAAATTATATATTGTTCACTCCTAACGGCGTGAACGTCGAGAAGTGGTATTGTTAACTCGATGCATTGGACCGCAAGGTAATCAGGAGCGATATGAAAGGAAATTATGTGTAATAGCATAATTTGAACTAAAATATAAATCGTTAGGTTTATATATAACGTTCGATCTGGCTAATTCGCTAGAATTAGTAAGGTTATCAAACGATAGCACCATTCAAAAAATAAGAAATTATTAGATGATTGGTATATCTTATCATGACGCGCTCTGAATTAATGTGTTGAGAACTTCTTTACTTCATGTGAAGAAACTCAGTACCGTTGCAATGGACGCTTTACCGCATTCATTTGCAACTTCTCGTCTCTTCTTTCTCGATTAATATAGTTTTTAATCTTTCCTGTCTTGATATCAATTCAATTTTAAATTCTTATGAGAAAATTTTATAATGTTCCATACTTACAAAATTTAAGATTAATATAGAAGCTAGATTTGATTAAAATTCTCTCTAAAAAAAAGAAAAGAATATATGCTATATCAGTAATACTATTGTTTATTGCATCGGGATTTACTCTCTACTTTTTTATAAATCTCTTTAGTATTTTTGACGTACAGCATTATCAGACTTCTGATGACTTTATTGTTAATTATAGCGAAGAATATGGTGGTATAAATGTCGATTTTCAAATCGCTTATAGGAATTATGCTTCATTTGACTCTCTACTGATTTTTCGAACAATTTCCTCAGCAAACATCGAAGAAATTGGGATAACCAGAGTTTTTTTTGACATCTATAGTGATACGTCACTTGTTTGGTATAATGATTTAGAATTTACTCCACCAGTTACAAATGAATATGATTCATTTGTTATTGGAGGTATTCGAGAATACGATAATATTACAGTTACTGGAAGTATAAATGCGCAATTTAATGTTGAAGGGATTGTTCATAATGAAACTATTAATTTTGTATTATGGATTATAATGCCAGTAAATCCCATTGAAATACGAGACGTCTATTTTATGAATTTGATATGGATTGAATATGGTCTAGGGATCCTGCTGCTAGTCCTTGTTTTGTTAACTTTCAAGACAATTCAGATTTGGAAACGCGAAGCTACTTACACTGATGATGAAATAGAAAGAGATAAGGAATTTTGGGATTATATTGATGATAAATTAAAAAAATATAAAAAGGATTCCTCTTAAAAATTTTAAGTTCATTTCAAATCTCCTTAAAAATCCGACGAGTTAAGATATTAGGACAAAATTGAATTGAATTAAGAATTATTTTTATAAATTTATACCTATAAAGTTTTAGATTAAATTAAAGATTTATTTTGATTAAGGTGCTTGTTAAGAAGAAGTTATCATTAAAAATAATAATATTAATTATTTCAACCGGAATTGTTTTATCTCTTTTTTTCATTCTCCCTAATTATTTTGACGTATCGAATTATAGGACGACTAATGACTTTACTATTGAATATAGCGAAGGATTTAGTGGTGTAAATGTAGATTTTCGAATGTCTCATAGAATTGGAGATTCATTTGATACTTTGCTCATCTATCAAACAATTTCTTCTGCAGATATTGAACAAATTGGAATAATTGATATGATTTATGATGTTTATAGAGATGAGGATCTAATTTATTTTAATGATCTGGACTTTACTGAACCAAGAATATATGGATACAATTCATTTATTTTCCCAAATATAGATCAATATAATAACATTTCATGTTCCGGCACAATTAGGGCGCAATTTAATGTTTCGGGCATTATTCAAGAAGAAACATTTAACTTTGTTGTATCTATTATTATGCCTGTAGAACCAATTGAAATCAGAAACCAATATCTCTTAAATTCAATTTTGATTTATACTGGGCTTAGTTTTGGATTGTTAATTCTAATTGGCTTAATTTATAGAAATATTACTACTTGGAAACATGAAATTAGATATACTGATGAGGAGATCAAAAAGGATAAAGAATTTTTTGATTATCTCTCATCCAAGGCAAAGCAAGGTAAAAAGAATTCATCCTAAACAATATTTCAAATCTATAAATTCTTATTTTTTTTTAATGAAAAATGTAATTATGATTATATATACTTCTTTCTGAATTAAAAATAAAAAAAAGAGATTTATTGATTTTAAATTTTTATGACAATATTTCTTTTAGCTAAGAGAACTGCAATACCAGCCTCAATAGCAATAGGTAGAATGCCAATTAAGAGCATTGTAAGCAACGGATTATCTATTAAAAAATCTTTAGGAAAAATTTGGACGTATTGATCGAAAATGAAAGCTAATATAAACAATAGTAAGAGATTTTTTCCCATCTCACTTAAGACAGGCACTTTAAAATTCATTTTCTCAAAACTATAAAATACAGCAATTAAAAAACCTGATGCTGCTATTGATAGCAAAGCCAACGAAGTTGTAGCATCATGATGTTCTGCTGGTTGAATCCAGTCAAAGCAATAGAAGGCTAAGATAGAAATTATTGCTACAGGTAAAATTCTCTTTTTAAATCCTACAGTAGGATCATTGGGATCCGTTTTATACCATTGACAAAAACAAGTTCCCGCTATTGCAATTGCAGCATGGTTTAGAGCATTCCAGGGGAACACTATTGTTCCCGTTGAGGGACTATTTTGAACAAACACATTGGGAAATGCATAGAGAACTGCATGTATAACAAGAATACCTACACTAACTATAATTCTTTTATCTGGTTCTTTAGGAATCAAATAAACAGCGAGATATGCTGCAAATGATCCGATTGCCAGATTAGCTAATGTTCCATACCATAATACCTCATTCCAGGGAATTTCACCACTAAAAATTAATCCTCCAATTAAGCCATCATCTAGAAAAGCTAAACCATATAGAATTGCTACACGGATTATACCATGTTTCCATGCTTCTTTAACCCCCTTTTTTTCTCTACGACTTGTAAAAGCGAGATAAGCACCTAAGCCTAAAACAAACATAAATATTTGCTGTCCGATATCAATTATAGTTATCATTGTGGGATATCCGTCAAGATATTGAAAACCATGATTTAATAATGGAGGACCTATTGGTCGGTCAGCTAAATTTAATGGATCACCTGAAAGCTGCCAAGATATTACTGAAATAATGAGGAAAATGATTATTAAACCCCTGAATTGATCTAACCATTGCCACCTCTCATGTAAAGTTTTTTTTCTTTCTGGTTCAGCTTCAATACTTTCTTCTGACATCTTTTTTCACTTAATTCATTATTTTCAAGAATTTTTTTATGTAGATAAAAATGTAATAAACAAAAATCAACCTTCAAGAATTTAAATATTATTTATTCGCGAAGATTTAGAGAAAAATTAGATTATAGATTTTAGAATACGATATTTTTACTTTTCCATAATTTGATGAATCTTTTGAAATCCTCAACAGAGATTCCCAATTCATTTATTTTCTTGTTTTTCTTGTTTCGATTGTGTGGTTTGGTTTTTAATTCCAATTCCCAATCATAATAAGATTTTGTCACATGAAGAGGATTTAAATTTTCTCAAATAAATCCATAGAGTCCGACAAATTTCAGAAAAAAAATAGGGGTGATAGATTGACTGAAGATATCAGTATTTATTCAATATCGATACCGCATGTGGGACAAATTTTAGCTGTTTCTTCTATTTTATTTCCACAATATTTACAATATTTAATTTTAAGTCCCTGGACAATACTAGGGGTCATAGTTTTTTCTTGTTGCGAGGAATTTCCTCCAGTTTGAAGTAATGAAAATAAATGAGAAAATAATCCATTATACCAAGATTGTTTTAATTTTTCAACTCTAAATATGTTTCGTGCAAGGGGTATAGCTTCAACTCTTATGAGTGTTTGGTTTCCTTCCAGTGTATAAAAATTAATCATAATTCTCTTTCTCCAATTAGGATCATGACCAGTATTAGTCATCATAGTCCCTTGCTTCGCTTCAATAAATATTGGTGGTGTAGATGTTTTAATTTTCGATTTATATTGACCATAAAGCCATTGTAATGTAAGATCAAATGCTCTTTGAGCGTCAATTTGAAGTTTTTCTTCATAAACTACATTTATTTTCATAATTATAAGGTAAAACAACTACTAAATTAAATTAACGATTTTGTTGAGTGCAAAAATTCTATTGAAATTAAAACTAAATTCAGAGTTAAAAAAAAGGATAACCAAAATAAAAAATCGAAGGAAAAATTACAGGGATATAGATAACAACAAATAATAGTTGAAGCAGAATACCTGGAATTAAACTTTTGGATTTAACAAATAAAAATCCCAAAATAAACTGGATTATGAATTCTGAAAATAAGGATAATGTATAAAATATTAGTACGTTATCATAGAATTCATATGGAATAGATAAATAAAAAGGAAAAATTTTGAGTAAGAGTCCCAAAATTGCATTCAGCGTAATAGCCTTCCATTCTTTTCGAGTTCTTAACAACATTGTTAGAATTATTCCTCTAAGGATTAATTCATACCAAAAGTAAATACTGATAAAGTTTAAGATATACAAGAAAAAATCATTAAACAATATTAAACCTTCAGGAATATATGTATAATCACTTGCTATTAATGCTAAGATTAAATGAGTAACGATTATTACTAAAAGTCCTACTGTTGCCCATAGAATAAATTTTATTAATTTCCGAAGCCACACCAAATTAATTTTCTCTAAGTAATTCTTTATTGATTGCTTACCATTTGGTAATCCTAATTTCCTAGGGATAATGTAAAAAAACAATGGAATGAAACTAAGATTGAATAAAATTTCACCACATATGATGATTAGTCCATAAAAACCAGAAGAATAAACCCTCATATTACCACTTAAATAGAATGTAATTTGGAGAATGAAACCGGACAAGATAAAATTAGCATAAAATAGAAGAAATAATAAGCCTATACTCCACCATGGATGACGTGAAAATCTTGTGGGTATGGTATCCATATATAAATATTCAATTTCTTTCTTATGGATAATTGGAAACATTTTATTGAAAACCCAAGTACCAAATATGATGCTTACCAAGGTTGTAATACCATAGAATATTGAGATTGGTTGATATTGTAGATTCCTGTAAAAAATAAGAATAAAAGATAACATCCAAAAGATAAGGATATATTGGATCGAAACTATTAATGCCCATTTGAAGATTCTGTTTTCTATATTAATTTCGCCTATTGTATAACGATTTCGAAATTTATTAAAATAAAATATTTTTAATTCAAATGTAAAAATGAGAAAGATCCACACAAATGGCAATGATATTAGAGTAGCTAAAAAGAAATTTGAAAATTTTGGACTTAATACAAATAGTAAAGTTGGCGCAAAAAGAGCAATCGTTTGTAATATAAGCATTAAAACTAGTTTTGCTTTAGCTCTATCTCGAGGATTTATAGGAAGTGCTGCTAGAACAGTTTCTCCAGAAATATCAATGCTTGTTATTCCATATACTAACATACTGGAGATAATAGGGAAGAAAATCAACAAACCTAAGGAATATACAATAATATCTCTTTCTATAATTATTGGAGTGTTGATATTGCTACTATTAAATGAAAATGTAAAAATGCATGATAGTATTATTGGCATTATTAGTGATAGAAAAACTTTAATATCATGTGAAGCAGCAGTAAGATCTTTACGTAAAAACGCAAGTAATGGTGGATAAGTCTTTATTTTTATTTGAGTTTTCTCTTCTTTAATCTCTTCCTTTGCAAGTGGTTCTTGAATATTAGTTGATATTGAAATTGTGATTTTGGATAGACTATTTGTTGTTTTCTTATGAATCACATAGGTTATTAATAGAAAGAGTCCTAGTCCCGTAAGAGTACTTATCCATAGATAAATGGAAATTTGAGAAGGTGTAACTACTAAAGATAATAAATAGCTTGGATTAAAAGGGTAAGGAATAGTGCTTAAGATTATATTTGTAACCGTGGCTTGTTCATAAAAAAGTAGAGCATTGAAAATATCATCAATCGAACTGAAAACCCATTGAATAATATATATACTCCCAAGAATCACAATGATATAGCTCAAAAGATTTAATAACCTAATCCTAAGAGCCCTCTTAGGGCTTGAATATAATACTTTTTGTAGTCTTTCTCCTAATATAATAAGCAGATCGAAAGAGAAAATTAGATTCATTATAGAAATACAGAGACTAATTAAAAAGACTAAGAAATTTTGTGTTTGTATTAACATTGTTATTGGAAATCCAAATACTATCAATATTATAGGAAGATCAAAGGTTCGAAAAATAGTTAAATATGCTAATCTCTTTAAATTTCGTTTGGAGATGGGTAATGTTTCAAACCAGCTAAAAATGAGTCCTGACATTACCATACTTGATTCCATTATACCCATAAGAAAGAAATTAAAAAATTGGAGGATAAAGTATAATCCAAAGAAAATAATACCTGTCAGCATTATGTTTTCTACAGCATATGGATATATACTAAGGCTTTCCATGATTTCTAAATATGTTGCAATCAAGAGTATTGGTAAAATCCCAAAAATAACAGAATAGAGTATTTTAGTAGCAATTATTTTGATTTTAAAAGATCTTTGGTTTTTTTTAAAGCGTTCTATAAATAAAGTTTGATACGTTCCTTTAGATTGAAGTAAGGTTTCTAAGAGAAGTTCACGATTCGCATACTTTGCATAAGTATACAAACTCAATCCTTTTTCTTCTGAATTATTCGATTTTTGGAATAATTTGGATCTCAACATTGAACTCTCAGAAAATTTATATTTATTAAAGGATTTCTCAAAATTTAACTACATTGAAGATACCATTCTATTTAAATAGAATATATTTAATTTGCATAATTTTATAATATCTATTAAGATTCTACAACACAGAAAAAAAGAAATGAAGGCATATAGATTGAAATCAGTAACTTATAGAGATTTTAAATCTAAGATTGATAAGATATTAAAAAACATACCTGCTTTAGGCAAACTCTTAACAAGTTTATTTGGAGTTTCTGAATATTATATTCTTGAGTTCTTTCGAAAACTTGATAAAAAGTTTGGCTTTTATACTATGGGTTTTGTTAACAGATATATTTTAAGGGGAAGATGGGGAGGTAGGGTTCTCCCTTTGAACATAAACATTGATCTCAATACAAAATTCAGTACCTCTCAAGAAATTTTAGAAATCTTGAAACGATCTAATGTTGCTGCGATTGGATTGTGCTATTGTCGATCAACTCAAAGAAAATATGATAAACCAAATTGTGACCATCCTATATATTCTTGTATTCATTTAGGAGTTGGAAAATCTCTTTATGACGTGCCATATAAATCTTATAATCTAAAAAAAGTTTCTAAGAAAGAAATCGAAGATTTATTATTAGAATCTGATAGAAGAGGGCTAATACATCAATTGATTTATTTCCCAAATCCACAGTTTTATTACGTTGTATGTAATTGTTGCCCATGTTGTTGTGTTGTTCTTAATAAATTTATTAAATATGGAGCCCCCCAGATGATTAAAAGTGATTTTGTTGCGAAAACAAACTTAGATAAATGTATTAATTGTGGAACCTGTGAAACATGGTGCTATTTTGGGAGTAGATACCTCAAGAACGAGGAATTGAAATTCAATTCTCAGAAGTGTTTTGGATGTGGAATTTGTGTTTCAAAATGCCCTAATCAAGCAATATCATTAATACAAAAAGAGGAATTAATTGAATTATAGAACTTTTAATGATTCAAAAAGGTCAGAAAATCTCGAACCTTCTCTATAAAAAACAGGGGGTTTACCTATTGGGGCTTTAACAGTGTACCACCCTCCTTGATATTTATCACCAGTCCATAAATGTATCCAATTATCATTAGGAAGATAAACGCTCCATTCTTTTATACTAGGTTTAATCACGGGTGCCACAAGTAAATCTTTACCAAATAAATACTGGTATTTTATATTATGAAGTTCAGGATCATCTTCATAATGGAGGTAACATGCTCGAATAGGTGGAAGACCATCTTCTAAATATTCTATAGAGAGTTGCTTTAAATAAGGTTTTAAAAAGCTATAAATCTGGCTCATTTGGCTAAAATGTTTGAGAGTTTCTTCATCCGAATCGAATTGCCAATTATCAAATGGTTTAATACTTTCATGAGTACGCATTATCATAGTAAAAACACTAACTTCTACCCAACGCATAAATATTTCTTTATCTCTTATATATTTTCCTAAACTGTGGAAACCTCCTATATCGAAATGATAGTAACCAATTCCACAAATTCCTAATGAAATTCCGGCAGGAATTACAGACGCTAATCCGTCATGCATACTCCAATCAACCAGTTGATCTCCAGCCCAAACTAGAGTAGTATATTTTGAAATATTTGAATATCCTGCTCTTGTAAAAAACACGATTTCGCCTAGTTTTCCAGACTCTTGGATAGCCTCCAAATTAGCTTTTGCAAAAATAACAGGATATTTATTATGAAAATTCTCGGAAATTTCTCCAGAATATATAGCAGAATCGATTGGTAAATATTCACCATAATCCGCCATCCATCCCGACAACCCAATGTTAATCATATTGTCTTTTATAATCCTTTTTAACCATTTAATAGTATCTGGATTGCTCAAATCAAGAAGGGACTTCTCCCCAGTATCCGTAATAATTTTATATAAATCTCCTTCCTTATTTTTCACACATAGATCTTTCCTTAAAGCCTCAATATATTGTTCCTCATCCTTAGCAAGCATAGAATTAATATAACCAAGGAATTTAATACCTTTCTCGTTTAAGTTCCGGATAAAATTGGGTAAATCAGGGTATAATTCTTCGTCATATTCCCAATTCCAGGTAAGTCTTTTCTGTGCTCCTTGCATATGAATACCTTGCCAATCTTGGCACCACACAGCTGCAATTTTAACCTCGTTTTCTATACACGTATTAATTTTTTCTTCGACAATATCTTTTCCACCCTGTACACCTAACCAAACACCATCAAAAACCCAATCGGGCAATTTTGGTTGCCTACCTAGAAATTGCGAAAGGTTACTAATAGTTTCAATAGCGGTTTCATATTTTCCAAACACTAAAAATTTAGGGATACTCCAAATGTATAATTCATGAAAGGTTTCTTGGGTGAAATTGAATATTGCATAGCAAGAATTTTCTGAATGGCAAAAGTAATTTTCAGATGAAATAAAGGTAGGTTGAGGATAATAAGTGGTATACCAATCACCGGTTATTGGTGGATCTCCTCTACCAACACCTTGTTCTTCAACCCATAATGGAACTTCTTTACCTCTCAAATTTAGTTCCGAAAATTGTTCTCCACAACCATATATCGCTTCATCTGAATTAGCTGGTATTCTAATCCAAATTCTGTTTATTTCAGGATTAAAACATTTAAATTGCATCTCTAATTGACTATTTTTAATAACAAAAGTCACAATTAACTTTTCATTTTCTTTATAAAACTCTATAATTATGTTATTTTTAGAATTAGAAATAATTTTAAACTTTAAAAGAGGGATTTGAACTAATATTTTCTCCCTTATTTTGAATTCTCCATGATGCATCTTATAACGAGCGTTAGCCAGTCCTATTTTGAAACATGGTTCTTCATGATTATGTTTTAAAAATAGATAATCTCTGAAATACAGCTCAAACTCATTTGCTACTTGTTCGAATCTCAACATATTAAGTATAGAAAGAGTAAAATTTTATTCGATTATTTTCCATCCTTTCAAATTTGCAAATATTTGCAATGGTTTTATAAAATCACCATATACTATTGATATATGATGAGCAATTCCATTTTGAATGATCTTATCCAGTACTTCCTTAATGTTCTCTTCAAATTTTACTTTTACATAAGTACCTTTTAGTTCTTTTTTCATGGGAATTCCTTTCGCTTTTTTTAGAAATATTCGATACTCTCTAGGAGCATAGTCAAACCTTAACATAGAAATTTCTCCCGATTTCATTACAAAATCAGCAGTAACTCCTCTACCTCCTGCAAAATATGTATCTAATGATCTTATGCACTTTCCATTCCATAAATTACACGCTGCTACTCCACAATGCCATAACACGCTAAAATCGTCCTCAAAATTTACTTGAGAAAAATCTGCTATAAAAGGAGTTTCAGCTCCAATTGCTTTATGAGCAAGCATGGAAAGAGAACCTAAAATATCTCCTTCACATGTTAAAATTTTGTTTTCTGATTGTAAGATTGACATGGCAGCACAAGGAGAAATTCCAAAATCAGTAGCAAATTCTGGCCAACAACGAATAGCTATAGCGTCTAATTTATTTGATTTCATAAATGTATCAAATTTTACTGTGAGAATTGCTACTTTTTCTAATTGATTTTCAGTTATGTTTGAAACATCAAAAATAGATTTTATTTGAGTAATTCTCTCACTAATATGCATTTTATTGGCTTCAAAATTGAAAATTTCACTCAATTCAAAATGATCTATGAGGATACCAATTTGCTTATATAAATCTAACTCATCTACATCTAAATTAAAGAATCCTTTAGCTTTCGAACCAATAATACCTAAATGGGAAATTTTAAATACTTTCAAGACTCTGATTGCATCTAACCAGTCTTCATCAATTTCATCCCCGATAACTACATGATAATTCTTTACTCCTGCTTTATACAGATTTGAAGCATTCAAATTTATTCCACAGACAGAGTTCAGGCGAATTTTTCCACCATCATAAGGCAATTCGTTCAAACCCCATAATAAAATCGGTTTTTCTATGATCTTATTTAATTCTAATACTAGATGCCCTAATGCAAATGTTCCACTTATACAAACTAATCCATCGATTTCTTTGGAAGTAAGATAACGAGCAGCTGTCTGTGCTTCTTCAATTTCTATAATTAAATCATGTATAATTTCCCATTCTACATTTTCAACCGATTTTAAATCGTTTTGAATCTTTTTATAAATCTCAAAAGCGGTTGTGTAGTCAAAGGTTTTCCTTGCGATACAAACTATTCCTATTCGAATATTTTGTTTCATATTTTTAATCCTATATTTGTTAATTTTAAAAATTTCACATTTGTTCTTTTCTAGCTAAAAAGAAAAAAAGATGAGAAAAATTAAATATACGATTATTTACGAGTTGGTGGTTTTATTAAATATGCTAAAACAGCGGCTCCTACTGACATTAATCCCATTACCACAAACAGGATTAAATAGCTTCCAAATGCTTCTACAATCGGCAGAGTCATAGTTGCTCCTAGAAAACCCGCTATACCATAAGCTGTAAACACTATTCCATAATTTGGACCTAAATTCTTAGCTCCGAACAAATCAGTCGTTGCAGTAGGGAATAAGCTGAAATTTCCTCCAAAGCAGAAATATATAGCACACGTCATTATTAGAAAGAAAATTTCGTTTACATTTGTTGTAAAGTAAATAAACATCAAAACTGCTTGAGTAGAAAACATAATTAGCATTGATTTCTTATAAGTTATAAAGTCAGCTATTGTCCCCCACACAATCCTTCCTAAACCATTAAAGAGTGCTGCTAAGCTACCTATGAACACAAAATCTGCAGTACCAATAACATATATAAAATTATCTCCAGCATCAACAGTCTTAGCGAATGATGCATAGGCTCCAATCACCATTAATCCACTTATGGCACTCAATACAAATGTAGCCCATAACATCCAGAATTGGGGTAACTTAATTGTTTGACCTCTTTCAAAATCAAGTCCAGATATTCCACTTTCTTCTGATGGGGGAGGAGGAGTCCACCCTTGAGGTAGCCATCCTTCAGGTGGGTTACTCAATGTCATTGCCCCTCCAACAATTAAAACTAAATATATAATCCCAAGAATTATAAACATCATAGGAATATTTCGAGAAACTGTTGCAAGAAAGGTAGGATCAGTAACTTCTAAGCCAGTTGGATTAGCAAGAGCTTTAATCACATAATTAAATATAAATGAACCTGCCCCAAATCCTGCTACAGCAATCCCATTAATAAATCCTTTTTTATCAGGAAACCATTTGCCTGCTGCCGCGATTGGACAAACATATCCAAATCCAATTCCAGCTCCAAAAATTATACCATAAGTAATTAACAATCCAATAAATGTTGTCATAAATGAAGATAAAATGACTCCTCCACCCAATAAAACACCTCCTAGAATGGCGATGTTTCTAGGACCATACTTTTGTTGTAGTTTTCCAGCGAAAATCATTGTTATAGCGAAAGATAATAAGCCTACACCGAAAATATAAACTGTTATTTCTCTTACTTCATTCAAATATGGACTAACAAAAATGGTTAACGTTCCCCATGAGTATATTGTTCCTAATGCCAGTTGGATCATAATAGCTCCGATGACAACAATCCAGCGATTTCTAATTTTTTGTACATCAGACATTTTTTATATCATTTTAATAGATTTTTATGTCTAAGAATTATATGAAGGATAAAAACATTTTTTTAATATTTTAAAAATTCCTAGACTCTGAATCTTATGATATTTATACAAAAAAGTGAATTTATGAATAGTAACAAAAAAAAATTAATTAAAACATGGGACATTAAAGATGCTTATATTAAACACAGAACTGTGAATTCTCATATGAGGTTTATTTCTGGATTAAAAAGTCTCTCAAAAAAAGCACTTTTATTAGTAATTGTTATAATATTTATTATTTCTTGGTTGTTATTCATAATCGGTTTTGTTGTCCTCCAAGATAACACACTTAGTAGATATATTTTCGCCTTTTTAAGCGTATTTGCTGGTTTTACGTTTGTATTATTAATCATTTCTTTATTTGTGCCAATTGAAAAAATTGGAATCATTATTATTATCATAACTGCTCTTCTGACTGTTCCTGTTGTAATAATATTTGGATGGATTATAGATATTTTCTACTTATTCTGTTTTTTTGCCAATGCCGCGATAACGGCCTTTTTTGCATATAAGGTTTGTATGGATACATCAACTAAAGTTGATAATGTTTTATATGAAAAAAAAGGTTCTAGGATATTTACTCGAAGTGTTGAGTTTATAGGCTTTCTACTTTTAAGTTGGTGGTTAATTTCATTGTTAATTCGGTTTTTTAGAGGATATCCTGCCCCTGGAGCTGAAAATTTTGCACGAGTATTTGTTAATCTTTTTTGGGTGTTTATTTTTTTAATAATTATAGTATTATTAAGATTAGTTTTAACCAAAAAATTAGCAGCGTATATTACATTATTCAACCTATTAATTTTCTTTTATGTTATTTATCTTGTGATTGATCTTTGGACAGAATTTATATTTTTTGATAATGCGGGATATGATATCCTTTCATTTCTTATTGATTTATTACTATTTATCTATATTATTGGTTCCCTTTTTGATAGAGTTGATTACTTAAAAGAAAAACTTAAAATTTTTAGAGCTGGTACTATAGCTTTATTTGTTATTTTAATGAAACTAATAGTTCAATTAAGCAATATACGTATAGAGTTAGAGATCCTGCTAACACCACTAGAAAAAGCAGCGCTAATAATATATCAAGTACAAGTTTTATGGTGGTTCTTTATTTTCTTTACCATCGTAATTGGTATGTATACTATTTTTAGACATAAAGAAGGGCAAAAGTCATAAATCTTATTATTATAAAATATCCCTTCAATTAATGTTTTTAAGAAGTACTTACTAATTAATATAAAAAATTATTTTGCATGATAGTAAAATTATGAATGAAATTGATTCAGCCCAAGTAAGAAAACTAAACATCAAAACAATATTAATAATTATTTTCAGCTTAACAGGATTAGCAGCAATAATAATTACTCTTACAATTCTTTTGTCAAACACGGAAACAAATGGTGGTGGAGGTTGACCTTGTTGAATAGGTTATTTTAATTTATACAAATTAGAGATTATCCAATATTTAAATACATCTCTCGAACAGCTCCAGAAGCTATATATATTTTAAAAATATATACTGTACGGAATGATACTTGCTAAAAAATGCTAGTAGCAAGCTAACCAACCTTGTACAGGTTACAGAAAAAAGAAATAGAAAATAATCTTTAAATTTTTTTCATATCTTCAATTGATTTTTATAAACGATAATAAAAAATTTTAATATATAAATTAGTTTTGAGGTATTTATGACAAAAGTAATATTATCAGTTAATGATAGAAAGATACCATTAAAGGATTTCATGCAAGAGATGCTGTCGAATATAATTCAGGGCTATTTGAAAACAACAAAGGGTGTTCCTGAAAACATCGACAATATTAAAATTGAAATTACTCTGTAAATTCCTTTTTTTTTCATAGCACTCTAAATAAATTTGATTTTGTTGTATTATTTATTTAGTAAATCTATTTAAGCAACTATATCTAATTAATTTTTAAAAATTTAAATTAAAAACAAAATGTGAAAAAAATGTCTGAAGGTGAGAAGGAGGAAAAACTTGAGATAAAGCAGACTTTTATTATTGGTTTGGCATTTTTTACAACTGGTATTTCATGGAGTTTATACAATACTCAAGTAAGTCAACAATTAGATCTCTATTTTACAGGTGTTCTCATAGCAGGATTATTAGTAGGTGCATTAATGACTCTTGATAATCTTGTTGGTGTAATAATTCAACCAATAATGGGGTCAGTTTCTGATAATACGCGAACCAAATATGGACGGCGTATGCCCTATATAATTGTGGGAGTTATCTTATCGGCTATATTTTTCTCTCTTATTCCTACTGGGTTTCTCCCTACAGGATCTCTATCGATCCTATTAGTCTGGATGTTTCTTTTTAGTATAAGTATGGGTTTCTATCGATCTCAAGCTGTTGCCTTAATGCCAGATTTTGTGAGACCCGTTCATAGAAGTAAAGCAAATGCAGTTATTAATATTATGGGTGGACTTGGTGCAATCGTAGCTTATACTATGAGTTTAGTCTCCGATTATATTGGGTTACAGGTTACTTTTATCATAGCTTCAGTGATAATGGTTGCTGCTTTAATAGTACTTTTCTTTAAAATAGATGAGAATCAGTCATTTAGTTATAAATTAATTCTGGAAGCGGAAGCAAGAGAAGGTGAGAAAACTAAAGACAAAAAAGAAAAAATTGGTTTAATCAGTAGTATTAAGGATATTTTAAAAGAGGAAGACAAGAGTACCATTTTTATGCTTTTAACAATTTTTTCTTTATTTTTAACTCATAATGGGTTAGAAGCCTTATTCTCAATTTATGCCGGTTCTGGTCCTAATGGAGTATTAGGTTTAGGCTCTGGATTCGCTGGATTCTTATTTAACTTTGTCGCAATACCATTTATCATAGCAGCTTTTCCATTAGCATTATTAGCTCCTAAGATTGGTAGAAGACTTTGCATTAAAATAGGCTTAGCAATAATGTTTGTAGCCTTATTAATTGGTTTTGCTGTTCAAACAACAACAGTTACTATGATTATCTTGGTATTCTATGGTATTGGATATGCTTTGGTTAATGTAAATACAATTGTCATTATTTGGGAATTAGCACCTAGTGCAAGGAAGATTGGAACATATACAGGACTTTATTACTTCTTTAGCGTGTTAGCACAAATACTTGGCCCATTGAGTGTAGGAGGATTAAGAGATGCTTTTGGAAGAACATCATTGTTACTAGATGGAGCTATATTCTTAATTTTAGCATTGGGATTTATGTTCTTTGTTCGAAGAGGTGAACTCGAACTTACCGAAGAACAAAAATTAGCGAGAAAAAAAGCGATCTCTGAGCTTTAGATTAATATTAACTTCCTTTTTTTTTTTAATTTAATCTTGATTTATCTTTAGTAAAAGAGTTTTAATCTTTATCTTTTTTATTCTATGTAAATACCGAATTTTAATGTAAAATGCAATTAGAACCCGAATGTGTTGGATGTCTTTTCAATCAATTATTAAAAGCATTTAAATTACTAAAACCTAATATTCCTCGTAATGTTATTATTACTGCACAGAAAAAACTAATGGAATATCTTCTTAACTTTGATATTAATGAAGCTGCAGCTCCTATTCTAGGAAAAGTAACATACAATATTATTTCAGAATTGTTAAAAAACGAAGATCCCTATCATGATTTGAAAAACAAATATAATAATCTTGTATTAACCCAATACGATGAACTATTACAAATTATTGAAGATGCAGAAGATCCATTACTCAAGGCGCTTTTAGCTTCTGCTCTTGGCAATACAATCGATTTTGCGAGCCAGCATGATATGGACATTATTTCCGATTTAAAAAATTTTATAATTGAAAATTTGGTAATTAATGATTATGGAAAATTCCAAAACTCACTTCAAAATTCAAAACAATTATTAATATTAGGAGATAACGCGGGAGAGATTGTTTTTGATAAAATTCTAATCATTATACTTAAAAAATATTATCCAGATCTAGAGATAATCTATTCTGTGAGATCAGCGCCAATTATTAATGATGCTACTATTGAAGATGCGAAATTTATTAATCTAACAGAATTAGTTCATGTTATTGAGTCAAATGATGCTCCAGGAATAATTTTATCGGATACTTCAGAAGAATTTAACAAATTTTTCTTTGAAAAAGATAGTGTTATTTTGTCTAAAGGACAAGGTAATTTTGAAAGCCTTTATGGTTTGGATATTCCTCAAAAAGATGTGTACTATTTGTTAAAAGCTAAATGTAATTTAATGGAAAGAATTTTTGGAGTAAAGATAGGAGATCTAATATTTAAAAAGAAGGAAAAAAGCTTTTAGGGAGTTGAATTAGTTCTTGATTTCCTAATTGCATCCGTAAAAAAACCAAAATTTTTTACTTCAGTTTTTTCCTTAATCCTATTGAAGTATTCTTCAATTTGTGTAAATAATATATTTTTAAATGAATTGAATTGACTAACTTCATTACAGTTTTCATCGATTTCCCTGCGATATAGTGAGTAGAACATGTCCAGCGCTTTTTCCGCTTCTTCTCTTATATCATGTTTTACAAATTCCTTGTCCAGAATAGCAACGAAGATAAGATTATATTTATAAACTACAATCATATCAACATTAAGACCTTTGATTTTAATTTCTTCTATTTTTCCTAAGTTTTCTCCAAATAATCCTAATGCGCCAACAAAAGAAGACAGTAAAACTGGATTAATTTTTGTGTCTAAAATGAGGTCAAGTAAGTATTCACCACTTACTTTGCATATTATAATTCCACGAATTCCTCCTAAAAGCTTAACTTCCGCTGTAATAATTATCCCTGTTATTAATCTAATTAATTCTCTATATTACTAAAATTGTTTTTGTTTAATAAAAACATCTAATATACATTTTTAATAACATGGTATATTATCTGGAAAATAATTAGATAATCCAAGTGCCAAGTTTATAATATTTTATTGATTCGTGAGGATGACACATACAATAAAAAGTTCATATAAAAAAAAGGAATTTTTATTGTTTTTCTAAATGTCCTCTAATTTTTTTAACAGTTTCCTTAAATGCTGTAGCGGATTTACTTTCTGGATACTTTAAAATAAATGGTAATCCTTGGTCACCTTGTTGACTAACTTCAGTTTCAAAAGGGATTTTGCCTAATAGTGTAATATTAAAATCTGCTGTAGCTTTCTCCACCCCACCAGGAGGGTAAAGATCTACATATTCCCCACAATGTGGGCAATTAAAACCACTCATATTCTCAATTATTCCAAGAATATTTCTTTCCATAACCATCGCCATTTTTATTGTCTTTCTTGCATCCATTAAGGCAACCTCCTGAGGGGTTGAAACTACGATAACATTCTCATCTGGGATAAGTTGGAGGATATCCAAAGTTTCATCGCTAGTTCCGGGCGGTAGGTCGCAGATTAAATAGTCAAGTTCGCCCCATTCAGCATCTCCTAAGAATTGCCTAACAGCACTCATTTTCATTGGACCTCTCCATATAACCGGTTCATCAGGATTGAGAGTTAAAAAAGCCATACTCATAACTTTGAGGTTTAAAGGTCCATTAACTGGATAAAATCTTTTAGCTTCAGCATCAACTTTCGGTTTCAACTCAGGACTAATTCCCAACATTTTTATGACATTCGGTCCAGTAATATCAACATCAAGAATCCCTACTCTCAATCCAACACTAGCTAAACTCATAGCAAGGTTAATAGCAACCGTAGTTTTTCCTACACCTCCTTTTCCAGAGATGATTACAATCTTGTATTTTATCTTTTCCATATTTGTTTTAATGTTTTTAGAACGCTCATCCAACATCATTTCTTTAAGGTTTATATCTGGAACCTCTTCTTCTACCATTTCCTTTCTCACTTTAGTTTTAATAAATACATCATTATTTTATTAATCTTAAATGTGTAAAACGCATTAGTTCCTTTAATCTTATTGCTAATAAATTATGAAAATTTCTAAGTTTTCAATTATAATTATAATTCTTACCACAAGAAATTTATAATACATAAACTAAAGAAATTAATAAATCTCAGAATATTCTTCAATACTGAAATGCGAAGAATAATAAATTTTTGAAGGTGTTATTTAATTCCAGTAAGTAACTTCATGGAGCTCTATAAATTTCTACCAAAAACTAACTGTAAAAAGTGTGGGAAACCAACCTGCATGGCTTTTGCATTAGATTTATTGCAAGGAAAGGTAAAAATTGATGATTGCACTCCATTATTAGAACCGAAATACAAAAAGAATTATGATACATTAAAAGATTTAATAGGTGCTGAAGAGGGCAAAGAAAAAGAGCTTAAGATCGATGTTGATACCGAACTATGTGATGGATGTGGTGTTTGTGTTACCGTGTGCCCTGTTAATGCTAGATATTGTCCCCCAACATTAAGTGGTAAAGCTCCAGATTATCCTCCTGAAAAGCATCAATTATTTCAAGTTAAGGAAGGAAAATGTGAATTATTAGCAATAGAACATTGTCGAAGAATTGAAGCAGAAGGAAGGGAAAGAGAATGTAGAGTCTGTGAGACTTATTGTCCACGTGAAGCTGTAAAAATTGATTACGTATGATTATTGATTGACAAATTAATTTGAGATAAATAGTGTTATGAAATATGGCTAGTGAACGGGTTACATGTTCAGGTTGTTCACTTTTATGTGATGATATTATTATTAAAAGTGATGGACTATATATTGATGAGGTTATAGGAGCGTGCTTGAAAGGAAAAGAACGATTCGACCAAATCACAGCTAAAAATCGAATCTATAATCCCCTTATTAGAAAATATGGTGTATTAGAGAAGGCAACATTAGATGAATCTATAGACAATGTCATCAATATTATCAACAAATCTTCCAAACCTCTATTGTATGGTTTTTCTACAGTAAGTTGTGAAGCTCAATTAGCGGGAATTAAGCTTGCCAAACATATCAATGGCTTCATAGATTCTAATTCTACAATATGCCAAGGAAAAGTTCTAAATATTTCGAAAGAAACAGGAATAACATTAACAACAATATCAGAAATCATAAATAAAGCAGATTTGTTGATTTCATGGGGAGCAAATCCTGCGGAATCAATACCACGTTTATTAAATAAAGCTCTTTTTTCACGTGGGAAGTTTAGAATGACAGGTCGAGAAATCAAAACTCTAATCGTGATAGATCCGGTGAAAACAGCTTCTTTTGGAGTAATGGGAGTACGAGATGTTGCACTTCAGATTGAATGCGGAAAAGATCTAGATCTAATTCGTGTCTTAAAAGAAGAATGCTGTACCACAGATAGTATTCCAACCAATGGTGTTGCTGGTATTGATAAAGATGATCTAAAAAGATTATTACTCCATTTAACAGGAGCAGAAAATGGAATAATCTTTATTGGTCAAGGAATTTTAGGTTCTCATAATGGATCCACCGTGATTAAAGAATTACTTGAATTAGTGCAATTAATAAATGCAAAACAACAAAAGGGACGTATATCTATCATTATGTTAGGTGGTCATTATAATATGCTAGGATTTGATCATGTTGCGTTGTCAGTATGCGGTAAAAATCATGGTTTACAATTTGAAAACAATCAATTAATTGAATCAAAAGATAACATCATTTCAAAAATTGAAAATGAAGATTTTGATTGTTCTTTAATTGTTGGAACAGACCCTATTTCACATTTACCTTGGCAATTAAGTAAGAAATTGATGGCAAAACCTTTAATCCTTATCGATAATAAACAATCTGCAACTTCAAATGCTGCAGATATAATAATTCCTTCAGCTATCACAGGAATTGAATGTGAAGGATTAGCTTATCGCTTGGATCATATACCAATTGATTTAAAAAAAATCGTAAATCCCCCAAACAACATTCTTTCTGATAAAGAAATATTAGATAAAATTATGGAGGGATTTAAGGAGGATTAATAAAATGGAAATGATTGTAAACACAGTTAGAATGGTGGATTATGATCAGGTAAAAGAATATTCTTTTGGAGATGAAAAATCTCTCAAAGAACATTTAGCCATTGGAATACTTAATCCAGATGATTTTAAAAGCCTTAATCTTACTCCAAAGTTAAACTTAAAATTAAGTAATGATTTTGGTAATGTTATTATAAAACCAATTCAAGATAAAAATGTACCACAAGGAATTATTAATATGCCCGTCTCTTTTTGGGCTAATCAAATTACTGGATTTGAGAATAATGAACTATTCTATAAAAATTTAAAAGTAAAAGTGGAAGTAACTACAGATACAGTAAAAAGCGTAAAAGATTTAATAACTTCAATTAAAGAAAGGTAGACTTTGGGAATATTAGAAATGGATAAATTGATTATCAAAAATGGTTTAGTATTCGATCCCATCAACGATCTTGATGGAGAGATAAAAGATATTTTAATAGAGTCAGGAAAAATTGTAGAAAAATTCAGTAGTGAAACTGATGTAAAAGAAATAGATGCAAAGAATAAAACAGTCATCCCTGCAGCTCTTGATATTCATACACATTTAGCATCTCAGCAAACTAATTGGGCACGTCTTCTCAACTCAAATAATCCAAAATTTATTGAGATTTGGAAAGGATTAACACTAAAGAATATTGCAAAAAATTATATAGCTAATGGATATACGTTTATACTTGAAGCTAATGTCTTTCCATCTTTAGCAAAACAAACAATTTTCAACTTTAAACAAATACCTGTTCTCGATAAAGGGATGTTGTTAAATGTTAGTAACTTCTGGCCTTTAGAACTTGAATTTCAGAGAGGAAAAATTGATGAGATGGCGATCTTTCTATCTGATCTTCTTTCAAAAACATATGGTTATGGATTTAAAGCCTATAATCCCTTTGAAAATGAAACATGGAATCTTAAAGATCTAAGGGAAGATATCTCACAACAAGGAAGATTATATAATTTCTCAGCCTTAGATGTGTATGAAAATCTTGTCAAATGCAATGAAAAACTTGGAATGCCACATTCCGTTCATGCCCATATTGAAGGTTATGAAAATAAAATAGGTAAAGATAATTTAGATTTAATCTTAGAAAAAATCAAGTCATTAGACATTCCAATTAATCGGAATCTAAAAAGAAATCAAATTTTTCACATTACACATGCTAATTCATATAATATTGATGGTGATAATAAGAAGATTATCGGATTTATAAATGAAAATCAACATTTTGATATTGATCTAGCATTTTTAGGTTTCAATCCAGTAAACCCTTTAATTACTTCTGATAGAAGACTCATTAAATCAACGTTTACAGAAGAAATTATAGATAATCCAGATAAACTGATAAGTTCCGCAATAGAATTTGAAGGAGATTCTTTTGTTTCAAAAAGAAATTTTGACAAAAAAAATTACCTTCATTGTATATTATGGGCTAATGCTCTTGATTTGGCATTAAATATTAAAAATAAATTTCAAATAAGTTTTTCATTAAATTTTCCTAATTATGCTAATGTTTCTGATATTCCTGAGATTGCTACATGGTTAGTAAATAAGCAAGCTCGTGTTATTTTTATGAAAGAGATGGATAATGAATTCCTCAAAAACAATCCTCTAACTAGTGAAGAAAAAGTTTTGACATTTTCAGAATTCGTATGTATTACCAGAACAAGTCCAGCTAAATCCTTAGGATTGATAGATATCAAAGGAAATCTTGGTCATGGTACAGATGGTGATTTGAACATCTTAGATATTAATATTAGTGAAATTAATCTCTCTAAAAACTACAATGAACTAAGAAATGCTCTACAAAATATTGATTATGTAATAAAATCAGGAGAAATTATTAAGAAACAAGAGAAAATCAATCTCAATCCAGATGGCTTTTTGTTTTGGTCAAGGGGGGGGTTAGAAATAAAAGAAAAAGAGTTTATAATGAACAAAAAAAAGGAGTTTTTCCAAAAATACTCCTCTGTTTTTTATGATTCTTATAAAGTTTCAATTGAGGAGGAACTTTTGAGAAGAATTAATTAATTTTTATTTTTCCTTTCTTTATATTTGAAAAGATTTATTTAAGCAAACTCGATTAAATTTTTACAGAAAATAAATTGATAAAAAGTGGATTAATTATTTCTGAATCAAGTTCAAATTCAAAGGACCTTTCTTTTATTGATTCTTTTAAATTATTTTTTAGAGAATTAAGAAAAAATTCATTCTTAGGCTATCTCTGGCTTATATCAAATGCTTTAATAATATTTTATACTATTGTAATTGTTTTAATTGGTCAGGCTACTTCTTTACCAACTCCAGGAAGAATCCCTGATATACATGGGATTGCATTTTTATTATTGATAACATTCAGTTTCTTTTTGATATTTTTGTTTTTGAGTTCTTGGTTTAGATCTTTTTTCAAAGATTTGAAAGAAAAGAAAACGATTATCAAATTAATAAGTATTCATCTAATTTGGCTAATCGTTTCTTTATTTATCCCAATATTTATTTTCATAGGATTGTATATTGTGGCTTATTTTTTATGGTATTTAATTAGCTCAATATTCTTAATTCTGTTTTTCAGAGATCTCTCTGTTAAGCTAATTGGCAAGTATTCAATAGAAAGTAAAAGAACAAGCTTAATTTTTTATTTGATTTTCTGGTTTATTGGATTTATCTCTTTTGGAATACTTTTTATTTCATTTCAATGGAATACATTGAATTTATATCTGCAAATGCCATTAATGATATTTCCTTTGTTTATTATTATTTTACCAATATTAGGGCTTATGATTAAGCCAAAAAGTGGTAATAAAGCACCAATTACTACATATAGCTTTTTAGTATTCATTATTACTATAATTAATTGGGTAAGATATCTCAACTGGGACCAATCAACAATTACATATTCTTATAGCGATGCGATTATTGATATAATTTTAGTTACCTATACGTTTTTTACCTTATTTAAAAATGCAAATAAAATCTCACTGAAATTGAAAAATAGAATGTATTATGATCAATTGCTTCTACTGTTAATATGGACAAGAATTTCTTCTATGATATTATTATTAACGGTTAGTGATTATGAGCTATTTGGATTCAGTGCTGCGGAAGGTACTTATTTAGCTTCTATGTTTCTAGTAATAGTTGTAGGATTTGTTCTAGGAATAATTTGGATCAGAAAAGGTCTGACGAAAACAGAGATTCAATCTTCTTTAAGTCTCCCAGAAATCGCTGGAGAGCAAATTACTAAATGAATTATTTAACACTTATTTTGATAATAGATCTACTTGAAGTTCATTATCTTCTTAAAATTGATTGAATTCAAAAAGATTAATTCTTTATTTGCTTCTCTCTCTTTAATGAGTAGGTCAAATTCTTCCAACTTATTTAAATATTTAGAAATGGTATTAAAGTGCATATTTAATGCCTTTGCAATTCGATACTTAGTGCACCCTTTATTATTTGAATCCAAATAATCTATAATTCTCTTACACTGATCTTTAAATATAGTATGATAGACATTATCATATAGCGAGTTCTGTGAGGATTTAAAATAACAAAGATGCCCTTCGATATCTCTTTCTCTGATTAAATGAAATCTCTTCAAAATTGATAAATGCCAATTAACTACGAATGAACATAAATTCAAATATTTGACCAGTTTGTTTCTATAAATTCCGGGTTTTTCCTTTATCAAGTTAAATATCTGTAATCTATTTGTATTGAGTAAAAGAGTTTTTGACGTTAGTTTTGAACCTTCTAAAATTGCTTTTTTTTTAATAAGTGAATCTAACACTCCGTTTATCCCGATATAATTTAAATTCCCATTTGTATGAAATCTTGATTTTATGTACATAGCAACTTTTTCTTTGTTGAATACCCGATTTGTACTTAAGAAATCTTGAATTAAATTAAGGATTCTATTTTCTAAACTGGTTAGTTTAACTACTTCAATTTCCTGAGAGATTTCCTCTTTTAATACTTTGTGTTTCAAAAGGTTTTTCAGTAATATAAGAAAATCTAAAGATAAATTCGTTCCAGCAATGAAAATACATAAGATTTCCTCATTTTTTTCTAAAAATTCATCGATACTACAATTCATATTAGTTTTTGGGGCATTTTCAATGAAAAAGGTATATAATTGATCATTAGAAGTACCCAGAGAAAATGTGTTCTCTAAAAAGGAATCATTAGTATTGTAATCTGTTTCTTGAGTCTCAAAACTAATTATTTTAGCCTTATTAATATAATATAGAACAGATAGAAAACTCGTAGCTATTAATAATATAATTATGTACTTATCTCTTAGTCTTCTCTTCATAATCAGACATTATTCATCTTAAATTATCAGGATTGGATTTTTTTAATTACCTAATCAGTTTTTTTCTTTTAAAAATTTATTGTTATGATATCTTTTTTGTCAAGAAAACCAATAAGTATCTAGAAAATCATTAATCATTATTGACTTTTTCTCATCTCCTCTATATAAAACCATCAATCTAAAAAGTGAATATATTCGTTTATTGGCTTGATTGATTTAAATCGAACAAAAGGTAAAATTTCATTAAATAGATTCCAAATTTGAATCAATCATCGAAATTTAAAGACTAAAGGCATTTTGCCAAAACAAGAAATATTGGAAAATCGAAAAAATAAGGAAGAAATAACTGGATCTGAAACAATATTAGAAAAGATAAAAAGAAAAACACCTTGGATTTTTGGGAACAAACTAAAGAAGCCGAAAATTATATTTCCCAGATTTAGGATTCCTAGAATATCTTTACCTATACCAACGAGGTTATTAGGTACTATTATTATATTTATAATATTATTTATTCTTCAAACTGGAGTAGTATACTTAATAGTGAGAAAACCCGACGCAGTTGCATTGGATAGAGAAGGAGTTCCTATTTTCATAATTCCTGAAAATATTCATGAAGCATTTATTACTGAAAGCATTGTGGCTTCAATTTTACTAATTCTTTGCTCTTTTGGTTTTATCATTCTTTTTTATGCATCGAAATATGTATATGATCAGAGATATGCAGATTGGTTGATAGTACTTGGAATTATATTTATACTTATCTCTTTCGGTCTGCTTCAGTTCATGCTAGATATAAAAACACCTAAACCGATAGGGGGTTAATGATTCTTCCTAATAATTTAATCCTTTAAAGTGTTGAACTGTTGTAAACATATTTTTACCGCCTTTACGAAGGAAATCCATAGCCTCTTCGATTCCCTCAACAGTTAAATCAAACATAGGGATGATGCTTGATATTATTTTTCGGGTCCAAGGTGCCCATTCTGGTCTAATGAGTTCTGGATTTAACCACACAACGTTATTTTTAAAATGGTTAGCAACTTCTTTGATATAATATATTCCGGGCAATTCATTCCTATGATAATAATAAATACTTCCATATTTCTCTGTTAATTCCCAGCTCGCCATAGCTGCATCACCCACGATTACTACTTTATATTTATTATCATATTTTCTTAAAAATTCATTAAATTCTATTGCCTCATCGGGATTTCTACGAGCATTTAAATAGATTGACTCATAAAGGCAATTATGGAAGTAAAAATGTTTAAATTCACGCCAATGAGACATATTATTAGCCGCGGAGAAGAGAAGGTTAACTAGGTGAGCATATGGTGTCATACTACCTCCAACGTCCATTAAAAGGAGCATTCTAACGTTGTTTTTTCTTTTTTTATCAAATACAATTTCAATATCTCCACAATTTTTAGCAGTTTTATCAATGGTTTTATCTAAATCTAATTCATCTTTTTTTCCAATTTCTTCCAGTTTTTTTAGGCGTTTTAGAGCAACTTTTATCTGTCTTGTATCGAGTACGATATCTTTCCGATAATCCTTAAAGATTCTTTTCTGAGCAATTTGCATTGCCATACGCATCCCTGAAGAACCACCAACTCTCATACCCATTGGATTCTGACCCCCATGACCAAATGGAGATGTTCCTTGAGTACCAATCCAATGATCTCCTCCATTATGTTCTTCATCTTGCATCTGCATTAATTCTTCAAATCTATTCTGCATTTCTTCGAGATCAAAGAATTGGTTCATCATTTCTTGAAAATTGCCTTGTGCTTCAGATAAATCAAAATTTTTTTCCAACCACTTCCAAATTTCATCCTTGATTTCATTGGGAGCATTAATTAAGAGTTTATCACCAAATTCGGCCCCATATTTTTCCAATAATTCTTCTAAGAACTGTTCAAGATTATCTATATTAATATACTCTTGATATTCTCTCAGAAGGAGTTGTAGACCTTCAATTAGCTCTGGAAGGGTTATATCTTTATTGAGCCAATCCCAAATTTCTTGCTTAATATCTTCAGGGAATTCTACCATGGCTTCCTTAAAGAAATTTGCAAATGCAATGTCATAAATATCGAAATGATGCTCGTTTTTACATAAAATTGAGCGGGAAGTGTAGTAAAACTCTACCATATTATGGATTAGCCCTTGATTGAGAGCTTCCATTAATGTCATATATTCCGTAATACTAACGGGTAAACGTTCTTTTAAGTAATAAAAATATTCGACAAACATTTAGAGATATCCTTAAGTTTAGAATTGCTTAATAATATAGAATTTATTATTTAATTTAGGTTTATGGATACTTAAATTAAGATTCTTCATACCATTTCCTCGAATATTCTTTCTTCACATTTTCATTTTACGAAAAACTTTTTACTTTATTTTACTAATAATGGGATATTTTTAATTTCCTTTTTAACAAGTTTAAATTGATAAATTATTTTGTACCTTATAGCAAATTCCGATGGTATTTTTTTAACTTCTAGTGGTTTTACTTTACTAATAACTGTTACTTTAGAATTCGTAATAGTATTGTTAACAATTATTTTAGTACCACTTTTTTCTTCAGCTATATCCAACTTAAGACTGTTTTTACCATTTTCAAGTACAATTAAGGATTCTGGGGCAAATTCATTTGTTATAGTAAATTTAATCGTCTTATTGTCTTCTGATATATTTTGAAGGATGTAAATAATGTTTAAATGTGTATCAATTTCTTTAATTTCTTTTTTTATTAATATTCCCGTCTCAGCATACCAAAACAAAATTGAATTCTCCATTGGTAAAATCAAAGAGTTAAAAAAAGTATGTTTTAGAGATTTCCCTTTATAATATTTTCTATTTTCTTGATTTATTTCTACTTTATAATCCATCATGGTGCCTATTGGTTCATTATTAACGGAACAATCATCCATTAAGAAATTCCCATGAGTATTTGTTATTTCTTCAATACCAGGATACTTAACATGAATTTTTAGATGGGGAAGCGCATTATATAGCACATTTCTATCTTGTGATGAAAAGAAAAGATTTGGTGAAAATATGGAATCTTTATCTCTGTTAACTAAAAGAGTACATCTCCCTCCAAATGGACTAAATTGGCAGATCCATTTAAATGCGAACCATTCAATAACAGGAGATGATCCTCTGAATTTCCACATGGGTTTAGTTGTTTGTTTTTGATCCTTGGATAACCAATCAAAAATTGTATTTAGAGTCATTCTATCATCCCAAAGTTGCATACCTGGAACATTCATAAGATACCGTGAATCTAAATCACCAAAAGAACCGGGGGCACATCCAAATTCAAATTGCTGTGATAGAAAATATTTTAACAATTCATTAGTAAGGTTTCTCTTTTTAATTTTATTTGGTAAAGATTTAAATTTATCCTCAGTACTTCTATAGTATTTCCTATAATATTCGACTTCTGGAGATTGTTCGATATAGTCAAACCAGTCTTTATATCCATCTACTTTTACACTTTCTACCATCCAAGATGCTTGTCCATTGGGGATAGTACCTATTTCATATGCTTCTTCATGCTTAATAATATCAGAAAAAAGTTTGACTTCAATCCAATTATTGTCTGTAAGTCCCTTTAAAAGTAATTTAAAGTTTTCATGAGATTTTTTATAATTTAAATTTCGTGCAATCTGCCAAAAGCCAACCACCTCAGCATCCTCAGCATAACATAAAACTTTACTATCTGAGTCAGACTCTATATTTTTGTCTAAAAACCTAAAGAATTCTGATAATTGTCCCGATTGTATTACTCTATTAATCTTTTCTTTAACTTGTTGATTATCAGGAAGGAAATAGAATTTCGCATTTTTTTCTCTTATTTTACTTTTCCATACATGTTCAACCGATGCACTTTTTGATGCTAAAGCTTTCTTAAGAATGTTATTTTCGACTAATGTATAATTATAACCAGAATCTAATAACAAACTAATCATCTCGTTATAAAATACTCTTTCAGCATTCCAGTACCCTTTTAGTCTTTTCAATTGTGGGAATAGTTTCTTAATTGTGATACGATTCCATTTAATTTGTTCTCTGTTTATCCATTCAGAACAGTTATATAGAATATTTTGGGCATATGAAGAGCCTAGAAGTTCAAACTGGTTAGTATTTATGCCCTCCTTAAAATGCTTCAACGTCTCTGGATTTTTCCATGCTAATTGTTGTAATAATGGAGCCGATAAATGCAAGTTTACTTGTACATCAGGGTATTCACGCATTATAATTGGTAAATGCTTGTAGCAACTATGATATGCTACGGTGTAATGCATCGAAAAAGGGAAGTTCCCATGAAATAAAAGACCCAAGACAACGGGCATAAAGTTACTCCTAATAAATATATTACCCAACTGCCAATTATTATTTAAAGTTTCTTATTAAAATTTATTACTTGTAGGATTAGTGTAAAAGGTGGTTTTTTTTTTTAAATTTAAAGAATAGATCGATAATAGTTTTATAATTTATTTTTTGGCACTATAATCCTAATCTTATAAGAAATAAAGTAAATTATTAAATACCATGTTACAAATTTGTGATTTTAACTAAATTTGTAAAAAAAAATAAAAGAATTAAAAAATTCAAAAAGGCGTATTATATGAATAATAAAAAAAATTCGTTATTTCTTGCGATTTTATTATTTCTTAGTATGAGTATGATATTTCTCTGGAATGTATCTGCTTATGATCCAAAACCTTCTCAAGCGGCGTCTATTACATTTTGGTACACTGAAAACGATGCCGAAAAACCAATTGTTTTAGAAAAAATCGCTAAATTTGAGGCGCAAAATCCTACTATCACAGTTACTGCCACGCAACATGGATTTTTTGGAGTAGGTGATGAATTTGCAACTGCTTTTATAGCAGGGACAGAACCAGATGTATTGAGAACTCCGAGAGATGATGTTATTAGATTTGCATATGATGGTTTAATTCATCCATTAACAGAGGAATACACTTCAGCAGATCTAAATGATTTTATTCCAGCTGCTCTTGGATTGATGACTTACGCAGGTGAGATCTGGGGTTTTCCACAAGCTATAGACTGTCCTATATTTATGTTTAATAAACATTTATTTGATGTTGCTGGAATTCCTTCCCATGAAATTTCCTTTAACGTTTCTTGGACTTGGTCTGAATTTGATACAAATATTGCTCTGTTGAATGCTACTGCAGGTGTTTATGCTTTATCACTACAAGGTATGTTTTATGGTGCTCAACCATATTATTATGGTCATGGTGCTCAATTTATGGAGAGGTATATATATGATACAGAGCATATTGATGTTGATAGTGCAGTTTCACGAGGTGCATTACAGTATATTAAAAATCTTACTGACTCAACATTGACTCGTCCATGGGTAGAGCAAGGATGGGGAAATTACATTCCTGATTTCGGGAATGGAAGAGTTGCAATGGTTGCTACAGGACCTTGGGAAATAGAGAATTTACTAACAAATTATCCTCAATTTAATGGGACTACATATGGAGCCTCTAATCTTGGATTTATGTTATTACCTCATGATGCTGATGGTAATCAAGGTGCATTATTAGGTGGGAATTACTATACAATTTCTTCACAGACTGATGAATATGATGCTGCTTTGAAATTAACTCAATTTTTATCTTCTGAGAAAATGATGGTGTTGTCAGGGATTAATAATTCTCATGTTCCTGCTAGAATGAGTGCAATGGCTAATACAACTTTTATGGCATCACCTTCTTTCCAATATGTCGAGCCTTACTTTAACCAGTGTTTGAATGCACACCAATTAACACCTTCACCATTCTATGGTCAAATGGAAAATGTCCTTGGGGGATATCTGGATCAATATTTAGCAGATCAAATTAGTTTAGATTCTTTACTTTCAAGTACTATTGCTGAATGGAATGAAATTTTACCCGGATGGGGTAGAACAGAACAGGTTACTATCCCGGGATTTGAGATATCCCTTGTATTAGGTATTCTCATAACAGGTACGTTAGGAATTGTCATATATTCTATGAGAAAGAGAAGATAAAAATTTTTATCTAAAAAATCTTTTTTTTTTTATTTTAAATTGAATAGATCTTATAAAACTATAAAAAAGTGAATTAGTTGGAAGTTGTACAAGAATTAGAAATTAAACCTGAAAGAAAAAAAAGATGGAAACTTAGAAAAAAAGTGAAGAGGGAAAAGAAACCAATTAAAGAGAGTTTAGCAGATTTCTTGTTTTTATTACCTGCATATTTAGCCTTAATTTTATTTGTGTTTCTTCCTATAGGTTTTGCATTAATGATCAGTTTTTACCGAAATCCTTCTGCTTTAGAATTAAGAAATGCGTTTCTATACTATACAGATGCTAACAATTTGTCATTTGTTTCGCTCGTAAGTTTCTTCTTTTTAGATGAGCCATTTGATAAGGGTATTTTCATGATATCGGGATTAACACTCTTATTAACAGTTATTTTCACTGTTTGGTACAGTCGTTTAGCTTACAAGAGATTAAAGATAATAAATAGGTTTAAAAGCAAAATTGTTAAAGTTACTATTGCTTTCGTTTTTGGATTACTAGTTGCTCCTCTTACACTATTTATCTTTGAATGGATCATAAAGAGTTTTACATTCTTAGGGACTTTAGGCCTTCCTTTAGATGAATATAGAGATGTTTTAACTGCACCAGATATCGATTTCTTAAGAATTCTGTTTAATACTTTTTTTTGGACATTTTTCTGTACATTTCTTCATGTTATAATGGGGATTGGATTAGCAGTGCTTTTGAATCGAAAGTTTGCAGGTAGAGGTATTTTCCGTTCATTATTTATTTTACCTTGGGCTATTCCGTCATTTGTTTCTACATTGATGTGGAGATCATATGTCTTTGATAGTGATTTAGGGATACTAGGATCTCTTACTAATCAATTTGGAAATAGTGCTGCCTTTACTTTTGGTAATTTGCTGTGTTTACTGATTGCGGTTATAGCAATAATAATCCTTACTGTTTATTCCTACAAATTATTAGATAAGCGGATTAAAATTAAACGCAATTTTCGACCTTTAGTTTTTGTTGTGCTTGGAATTATAGGTATCTTATTAATACTATTGTTTAATGACCTTCTTCAAGGAACATTAGGTAGGATTCAGGAGGGAATATTAGGCTATAGAATAATTGATATCCCACAAATTCAATCTACATTTTGGATTACAGATAATATCTATATATTCGGTTATCAATTCAAAATGATTACATTTTCTGCCATTTTAATTAATGTATGGCTTGGTGTTCCATTTATGATGCTTTCTTTCTTAGCAACATTGCAGTCAATACCAAATGAATTATATGAAGCAGCAGAGATTGATGGTTTATCAAGCTGGGGTCAATTTAAAAAGGTTACGCTCCCTCTTCTTAAACCTACACTATTAACTGTATCATTATTGGGAATCATTTGGACGTTCAATTTATTTAATGTGGTATATTTGTTATCTCAAAACCAAACAGGAATAGGAGATCCAGTCTATTATGATATTTTTGTCACATTCATTTATACTCGATTCAATCCAGATAGACAATATTCTCAAGCAAGTGCTCTAAGTTTTACTGTATTCATAATTTTGATATCGTTCAGTCTTGTTTATCGAAAACTAATTAAAACAGAACAGATGTGGGAGGTTGAGACATAATAATGGCGAATTTAATAGAAACTGATAATTTATCTGAACAGAATGAAATTCCCAAGAGAAATTTTTCCAAACTATCTCAAATGAACTGGGACTATATCTCATTATTTCTAGTGATATTTAGCTTCATTCTTATTATAGTTGGTTTTTGGGAAACAGAAACAATTCTGTGGAATCGAATAAAATACACTACTGGATCTGGCTCACAATGGCAAAGTGCTAATCCAATATATCTAAATACTCCTCTTACACAACTGATTTCATTACTTATTCGAAATTTAACCTTTTATATCATTGGTAATTCATTTTTAATGCTTATCACAGCTATTTGCATATATCAATATATCATTAGAAAGAAGTGGTTTAAAACAACAAAAATTATAATTGGTATCTTAATTATTTTCAGCGCTGTAGCTGCTTTGTTAGGATTCTGGTTAAGATTTAGTTTAATAACTCTTGAGACTTTGCCTTCAATGGGAGGAACAATTTCTGGTTTTGAGTGGATAAAAGGAGATATAGCGGGTCAATCTATGATTATTGAGAATTCTAGTATAACCTTCATGATTTCTTCTCTATGCATAATCGGTATTACAGCATATATTTTTCTTAGAAATAAATATCAATCAAAAAGAAATATAGGCGAAATTGATATTCTAATAGAAAAAGGTGGAACTATTACTCTGTCAAAGGATAAAGAAGGGACAAAAAAATCAGTAAATATATCTGTTAAAGTAGGATTGAGGAACTTTTTGAAAAATATCCCACTATATTTTGTTCTTGTATTATATTTGATATTTACTCTTTTTCCCGTTTATTTAGCAGTAATTGCATCTTTTTCAACTCCGTTTGAGATTAATCATGCTAGGTTTCCTAGGGATCCGATAGGATCAATGATCATGAATTATTCCTCAGTAATGTTTACTGTGGGAGTGGATGAACCAGCATTTAGAAATGCTCTTTTCAATAGCCTCTTCATTGGTTTTGGAACAAGTTTCCTTGGACTAGCACTTTCAGTAGCTTCTGCTTACGCTTTAGCTCGATTCAGATTTAGGGGTAAAGGTATTATGACTTTTTTAATACTTTCAACCCAAATGTTTCCAGCGATTATATTACTGATTCCTCAGTATGTCATTATGAGTTCATTGGGACTTTTGGAACGCCCTGTTGTACTATTTGGACTACTATTGGTTATGGCTACTGGATCTACGGCATATGTTACTTGGATGATGAAAGGCTATTTTGAAACAATCCCCGTAGATATCGAAGAAGCTGCATATATTGATGGCTATGGAAAATTTAGCACATTTTTCAAAATTGTGATCCCACTAGCAAAATCGGGTATGGTTGCAGTTATGGTATTTACATTTCTTTCTGCATGGCAAGAATTTGTTTTAGCACGGACATTCATAGGTGAAACAGATCCACGTGCTACTCTACCATTACTTTTTTTCAATTATCAAAACCTAAATGCTCCTGATAATCCAACGTTTTATGAACTTTTATCACCATATTCAATATTAGTAGCAGCACCTGTTGTTATATTCTATTTATTACTACAAAAACAGTTAGTATCAGGAGTAGTAGCGGGAGGAGTAAAATAAGGAGGTTAAGAAAATGGCTAAAGTAAAATATGAAAATGTAACAAAAAGATTTGGTAATTTCACAGCGGTAAAAGATTTTAATTTAGAAATAGAAGACCATGAGTTTCTTTGTTTAGTTGGACCATCTGGTTGTGGAAAATCTACAACACTGAGAATGTTGGCGGGACTAGATATTATAACAGAAGGAACAATTAAAATTGGAGAAAAAATTGTTAATGAGGTTGAACCAAAAGACAGAAGTATAGCTATGGTTTTTCAGAGTTATGCTTTATATCCTCATTACAATGTCTTTGATAATTTAGCTTTTGGTTTGAGAGCAAAATCAAAAAAATCAGGTAAAAGATTACTTCAATTGTTATTTTTATCTTTGTATATTCTAATTATTGCTGGTTTATATGGAATTGGTCAACTCCTAAATTTAATTCTATTAGGACTGGGGAATACTATTTTTATTGCAGGAGTAGTTAGTTTCTTCGTGACTATTGTTGCTTATTCTGAAATTAGAAAGGAAATAAGAGAGAAGCTTATTTCTATAATTGGAAATAAAAGTAAATCGATTCAAGAATATATTGCAACAGAAAGGGATATTGAAGAAAAAGTCAATAATACTGCTAAACTATTAGAACTTGAAGAACAATTGTATAAGAAACCTAAACAATTGAGTGGAGGACAACGCCAACGAGTTGCCCTTGGACGAGCTATTATACGAAATCCTACTGTTTTTCTTTTGGATGAGCCTTTGAGCAATTTAGATGCAAAACTACGTGTCCAAATGAGAGCTGAATTACAGAGATTATCTAAGAAATTAGGAGTCACTTCAATTTATGTAACTCATGATCAAATCGAAGCGATGACCTTAGGTCATAGAATTGCTGTTATGAATGAAGGAATTTTGCAACAAGTTGGAACTCCTGATGAAGTTTACTTATCACCAGTAAATAAATTTGTTGCAGGGTTTATCGGTTCACCTTCTATGAATTTTGTTAATGGAAAAATTGAAGAAAAAGAGAATTCTTTAACTTTTGTAAGTGATGTATTAGAGTACAAAATTCCTGAAAGGTATTATGTTTTATGGAAATATGTCAATAAAGAAGTTATTTTGGGAATACGACCAGAACATATACAAGTGAATACCGCTGGATCTACTGATAATCGGTATAAAGTAACGATTGGAGTGTCTGAACCTATTGGTTCTGATACCTTTATTTATATTGATTTTCCTAAACCAGTAATTGAAAAGTATGTCTATATTGATTTTCCAAAAGAATTTACAATGATTGTTAAGTTAGAAGGCATTAGTACCCTAAGAGTTGATGAAGAAGTTGAAGTTACATTCAGTACGGAGCAAATTCATTTTTTTGATAAGGACTCAGAATTAAGAATAATACCTTAACTAATTTTTTCTTTTTTTTTTATTATTTAAAGAATAAAAATATTAATTCAATAATTTATGGTCATATTAGTAATAATTAAAGCTGCAAAAAAATGGTTTTAGAAAATTCAATAACAATTAATAGATATGGGGGTATTCTACTTCATCCAACGAGCCTACCTGGAGAGTATGGAATTGGAGATTTAGGACCTAATGCTTTTAAATTTATTGATTTTTTGGAAAAATTTGATCAAAACCTTTGGCAAATTCTACCATTAGGACCCACCAGCTATGGTAATTCACCATATCAATGTTTTTCTGCTTTTGCTGGAAATATTTTAATTATCAGTCCTGAAAGGTTATATGAATTGGAACTATTAACTAAAATAGAGTGTAAACCTCATGAACCATTTGTAGAACCTTATGTGAATTTCGGACATGTAATTTCATATAAATGGGAAATTTTAGAACGTGCTTATGAAAATTTTATTCAAAATCAACCACCTACATTAGGAAAAGAATTTTCCAATTTCATAATAAAGAATTCTTATTGGTTAGATGATTTTAGTATTTTCATGTCTCTAAAAAGATTTTATGATTTAAAACCTTGGAATGAATGGGATGAAGATTTGCAATTTCGAGATCCAATCGCTTTAGAAAAATGGAAAAATAATCATAAAAAAGAAATAAAATTTCAACATTTTACCCAATATATTTTCTTTAAACAATGGAATGAAGTAAAAAAATACGCAAATCTTAAAAATATTAGAATAATTGGAGATATGCCAATTTTTGTTGCTTATGATTCAGCAGATGTTTGGGCGAATCCAGAACTTTATTCTCTAGACAGTGAAAAAAGGTTAGAATTTGTTGCAGGAGTTCCCCCTGATTATTTTTCTTCTACAGGACAATTATGGGGAAATCCATTATATAATTGGCCTTTAATGAAAAAGCAGGGATATCGATGGTGGATTCAGAGGATTAAGCACAATCTTGAACAAGTGGATATATTAAGGATAGACCATTTTCGAGGATTTGAGTCATATTGGCAAATTGATGCATGTGATACAACTGCAATCATTGGAGAATGGATTCCAGGTCCGGGGATCGATCTTTTCTTAGTGTTACAAGATGAATTAGGTTCTTTACCAATAATTGCCGAAGATTTAGGAATAATTACTCCTGAAGTTGAAGAACTCCTACAACAAGCTGGTTTTCCGGGTATGCTTGTTTTACAATTTGCTTTCGGTGATAAAGATAAAAATTTTGTAAAAAACAAATACCTTCCACATTTTCATCAGCATAATAAAATCATATACACAGGGACTCATGATAACCAAACTATAAAATCTTGGTTTAAAAATTTACCAAAAAATGTTAAACAAGAAGTTCTTGACTATACAAATTCAAATGGTAAGGATATTGTTGGAGATCTAATACGTCTTGCTTGGAGTTCTGTTGCGGATATGGCTGTAATTCCATTACAAGATCTTTTAAGGTTAGGAGATGAAGCTAGAATGAATCTTCCTGGATCAATTGGGAATAATTGGGAATGGAGATTCACTTGGGAACAAGTTACTGAAGAACATAAAAATGAAATAAGAGATTTAAGTCGTTTATATGATAGAATCTAGTTTTATCAAATAATTGAATTGAATTTATCTAATTTTACTTTAATAAATGTAAAGCAAATTCTTCTTTTTCCTTACTGCTGTAGATTTAATAAATCAATATGATTATTTTTAATGATGGGGTAAATTAATGGGAACTCAGCTGTAAATATATTGTTGAATCAAGCATTCTTATAAACTTGAGAAGAAGATAAAACTCCAATTAACAATTCCACCGATTAACAACGCAATGGCAATCTCCATAGCTGAAATCTTTAGCGCATATTTCCAATTCGTTTGCTTTGCAATAATAATAATTGTAGCAAAACAAGGAATGTAAAGCATAGTTACCAAACTAAACACAATCATCTGGATAGGAGTTAAAAGCTCTAAGAGCGTAAGACCCAAATTTTCAGCAAAAAGAGCTAGAAGTACTAGTGTTAATTCTTTACGTAAAATTCCATAAATTAAAAATACTCCTACAGTAGCAGGCAAGCCTAACCATAGTACAGATATGGGTGATAATACTAAATTAACTGGTTCTAGTGCGTTAAAAATTAATAGAATTTCTAATATAATTCCAAGAATTACAATTATCGGTAGCGCTCTAAAAACAAATTCTTTAGTTCTTAACCATGTTTGCTTTGCAATAACAGTATAATTAGGTACACGATATTCATGCATTTCCATTATCAATTCAGTACAAGTTCCGGGAGTTGTCTTATTTAAAATTCTACCGATAATCAATATTACTGAAAAATTTATTAAAAAAAGAAAAACCACCCATCCTAAACCTAAATATCTTCCAACTAATCCCATAACCACTGTTATCGTTGCTGCACAAGGTATAAGTGAAGTTAAAACAATTGAAATCTTCTTTTCACGCTCAGTTTCCATTATTCTACATCCCGCACATGCAGGTACATTACATCCAAAACCTAAAATCATTGGAATAATTGTTTTCCCGTGAACACCAAGAAAGTGCATGATTCTATCCATTAGGAAGGCTGCTCGGGGTAAATATCCAGAATCCTGCAAAATCTCGATTATCAGAAAAAATGGGATTACATACACTAAAACACCCCCAAGTGCTCCAATTAATCCTCCAACCCCTCCGTCCCAAAAAATTTTAACTCCCAATGAGGATTCTCCTAGTAGTGAATATATGCCTTCACTCCATATTTCATACCAATTATCTAATATCCCACTCAAAAAATTTCCTATTGAAAATGTGAACATATAAATACCTATAATCGCAAGGATTAAAATGACATATCCCCAAATTGAGTGGGTTGTAAGATGATCTAATGTATCAGCTATCGATTTTTTCTTAGCTTGTTTTCCAGATTTTACTACCAATACTTCTTGCGTGATTTTATTTATATTATTATAAATTTCTGAAGAGATTATGGTACTAATATCTTCCCCATGGATCTCTTCTAAATCATCTCGTACATCTTTAGTTTTTTGAATTATTTTGGAGGGGGATTCTTGGTTTATAAATAGTTTTTTTATCTCTTCATCATTTTCTAAAAGCTTTATTGCTAAGAATCTTATAGGATAATAGGAATTATTAATAATATCTTGATCATCTCTGATACTATCGATAATTTCACTGATTTTTATTTCAACTTCTTTTCCAAAGGACAGGATGGGAGATAAATCGGGAAATTTAAATTCCCCCATTAATATTGAATCCGATGATACTTTTTTATGAGCATGGGTTCTCCGATTATAACCATGTGAATGATGTTTAGATCTTTCACCTTTACTTCTACTATGATGTAAATGTGGATGGCTGTATACTACCATTTCAATTACTTCTTCAAGAAGTTGATGAACCCCCACGCCATGGATAGCAACTATGGGAAGAACCGGTAGCATAAAAATTTTTTCTAGTTTATCGAAATCAATATCCATATTTCTCTTATGTAGAATGTCCATTTGATTTATTGCAAGAATCATCGGAACCTTTAATTCTAATAGCTGAAATGTAAAAAATAAATTACGTTCCAAATTAGTAGCATCAATTACATTAATTATTAAATCTACATTTTCAGAGACTATATACTCTCTACTCACTATTTCTTCGATACTGTAGGTTGATAATGAATAAATACCTGGTAAATCAACTATATTAAAACGATACCCTAGAAAATCCAAAAACCCTTCCATTTTCTCTACAGTTTTCCCAGGCCAATTTCCAATTGTCTGTGAAAGCCCGGTTAATTGATTGAATATAACAGATTTACCTACATTTGGATTACCAGCTAAAGCAATATTGATTGAACTCTTATAATGTTGCTCTTTTTTCCCCTTTGGAGTATTTGAGAAGTGACAACTCATAGTCAAGAACAAATAATATAATTTAGAATTTATAGAATTGAATTAGTTAATAACTTTATTTAGAGGGAACATTCATCATTGCATTTTACAATGATTTTTTCTGCTAAACCTCTTCCTATTACGAGAGAAGATCCTCTTACGATTATTTCGAGTGGACCTCTTAATGGGGCAGATTTTTTTTTAATTAATTTAACCCCAGGAACAATCCCTAAGTTAGCAAGACGTCTTTTGGCTTTGTATCCTGCATTTACATTAACAACAATGACAACTTCACCTTTATGACATTCTGTAAGGCATTTAAGAAGTGTTACAAATGATGATTTTCTTATAAGATGATTTTTTGATTTGTGTCTAATTATTTTATTCACCCTGATTAGGGTTTTTTAAAAAAGAATACTATCTCTCAATAAAGAATTAGTCATACCTAAATATAAATTTTTCTTTTTTAATTATTAAGATTTAATTTATTCTAACTTTAAAATTTAATACCAAAATTCTTGATTTTAATATTTTCATTTAAGATATTAGCTATTTATGCTTAGGAATTGTAATTATTAAAATTATATTATTTCATTTTAATAACTTCTAAGCAAGTACGATTAATAGATTGGGGTTAAAACCATTGAGTAGCATCAGCTTCTAACACTAAATCATTAAGAGTCGCAGCCCCAACGATTTTAACTCCGGGTATTAATTCTACTTTTTCCCAACCTAGCATTCTTTTTGATGCTTCACATACAAGGAATTCTACACCCATTCCCATTGCTTTATCAATCATTTCTTTTACACTTGGAAAAGACCCAAGTTTGATTTTTTCAGCTTCACCAGGTTTTAAAATTTTTAATCCTGTACCAAGATAATATACTGTTGCTTTAATATCCATTGCCTTTGCTGTTTGAGCCAATACTAACGGTGAATATTGACGCTCTGGGTCATGAGTAGTTTGCACATATACAATATATTTTTCTTTTTCGTTAATTTTTTATCACCCTTTAATTTTAATTGGTTTTAATTATAAAATTCTACATATTTTTTGACAAAATTGAACTTATAATTTAGGAGTATCTGAGTCTATTAAATCTCACTTTTATGATTCAAAATAAAAAATTGACTTTGATATTAAGATTATTTATATCTCTCTAATTTGATTTATAAAATATTAAAATCCTAAGAAATTTCAAGAAAAAGACATATTAGTTTTATGGATTAAAGATTAGAATTATTTTACTATAATTTTTGCTGCTAAACCTCTACCAATCACTAATGAAGATCCTTTCACCATAATCTCAACAGGTCCGCGAAAGGGAGCTGCTTTTTTTTTTATAATTTCAACTCCAGGAACAATTCCTAAACAAGCAAGTCTTCTTTTCGCATGATAACCTGCATTCACTCTTTTTACCATACATTTTTGACCAATAGGACATTCATTTAAACAATAAATACCAGAATAAGCATTGTAATGTTTCGAGTATTTTTTATTGTCTAAATCCATGATAAAAATCTTTTTTCTAGATAAAATTAGTCATATTTAATTAGGTATAACTAATATAAAAAAATTATCTTATGTTTTTGTAAAATCATTTCACATATTAAGTGAAAATACTATATTGAAATTAAATAACAATATTATGAAAGTTAAGTATAATTAAAAAAAAACTAGATTTTATAATTATAGTAATTTCTAAGACATTTATTATTTATAAAAAAATAAATATATAACTATTATGAATATATATTCATAATATTTAAATAAGTAGTTTACTATTAATATAATAGAAAGAAATAATGAATAATAATTCAAATCAAATAAGTGAAAAATAATTATGCCAGGTGGAGATAGAACTGGACCTAGAGGATTAGGTTCTAGAACTGGTAGAGGTTTTGGTTATTGTGCAGGTTATGATACTCCCGGATATACAAAAGGCCCTGGGATGGGTTTAGGTCGAGGTTGGGGACGGAATAGAGGTGTTGGATATGGTAGGGGTTATGGCTATGGTCGAGGTTGGGGTTATGGAACTCCAATTTATACACCAGTTTATCCCGCATATTCAACCGAATTTATCCCAAGAAGTACTCCTGAGAACCAATTAACAATACTAAAGCAGGAGAAGGAATACCTAGAATCACAAGTAGAGGGGATACATAACGCAATAACCGATATTTCTAAAAGAATTGAAGAATTAGAAAAGAAAGAATAATTATTTTTTTTTTTTTTATTAAAAGTCCAGTGATATAATGACAGAAATTCAAGAAAGTTATGAGGATTATCTCAAAGGAATTTATCTAGTTTCAAAAGGAAATAAGGGAGGTTGGACATCCAATTCTGAAATCTCAAAATTTTTAAATGTCAAACCTTCTTCTGTGACTAACATGTTGTATAAGTTAAGAGCAAACGGTTTAGTAATCTGGAACCCTAGAAAATCTTTAAGATTAACAAAAAAAGGAAAGGATATTGCATTAAGTATTATTAAGAATTATAATTGCTTACATAATTTTTTTATCCATGTTCTAAGGTTGGAAAATAAATCAATTATTCATAAATTATCCTGTGAGATTGAACATCATCTCAATCCTGAAGTATTAGATGCATTAGAAAGTTTAATTCTTGAATATTGAATATTTTAACTTTTTAGAACAAATAAATTAAATTTAATTCACATTCAATTTCCAGAATATTTGATCATTATAATTAAATTTCTTAATTTTATTTTTTGATTGGAGAATTTTTAATTTTGTATTAATTTCATTTTTATTTAGACCAAAACAAGAAAATGTTTTGATTATTTGATCCTGTCTCATTGGATGGCGTTCGAGGATTGATATGACTTCTTTATCAAAATCAAATGAATAGATACTGAAGTGGCCATCTTCAGGATAATTAATATTATTAAATTCTCCAAAAATTTCATTTAAAACGGATATTACATTAATTTCAGGAATTCTAACCCATTTTTCAACTGGAGGCCTTATTGGAACATTAATATCAATTCTATCTGGCTTTATCAAGTCTATTTTTTCCTTAATTTTCGATAATTCTTCTTTTGTATCATTAATTCCTCTCATCAACATTACTTCTATCCAAAATTCACCTCTAAATTTTTTTCGAAAATCTATAAGTCCTTGAATCATCTTTTCAAATTCAATAGAAGGATGAGGGCGATTTATTTTTATGAAAGATTTTTCATCTCCAGCATCTAGACTAGGTAAAACCACATCCGAATTGATTAATGCATCCTGAACTTCTTTTTTATAAAGTAAGCTACCATTAGTAATTACACATATAGGTTTTTCAGATATTTTTTTGGATTTTGTGATTAAATAGTCTAAATCTTTATATAATGTAGGTTCACCACTACCCACAAATGTTACATAATCAAATTTATTGTAATTTAGTTTAACTGCTTTTTCCATTTCAGCGATAATCTCTTCCTTTGGAAAGAATTTCTTTCTACTATTTGTAAAATTAGTTGTTTTACCTAATTGACAATAGATACATTGATAATTACAGGTCTTTGAAGGAATTGGATCAATTCCTAATGAATTTCCTAATCTTCTACTAGGTACAGGTCCATATACATATTTCATATTATTCTATCAAGAATTTTGGAACTTATATTTCTCAATTGCACGTTTAATAGTAGTCACTGCTAATTCCGCACAATGTTTATGATCTTCTGGTAACCCTCCTAATGCATTATCTATATCAATAGGTTGTAATTTTTCGGCAAATTCTAATGTTTGACCTTCCAATATTATAGTAATTTGACTCCCTGCTGCTACGGTAGCACCACACCCATCTGTAATAAAGTTTATTTTTTCAATAATTTCTTTATTGATCTTCAGAAAGAATTGCATAGTATCACCACAGAAACCCTCATAGGCATACCATACACTTATTTCATTATCTTTTGGTTTACCCCAGTTTTTTGGATTTTGAAATAATTCAACAATATATTTATTATATCTTTTAATTTCTTCTTCATCAATTTCCTTCTGAATTTCCGCTACCCATTTATCCAAATCGTCTAATGGCATTTTTTTCTTAGTAATTCAAGGTTTTCTTATAAAATATTATTTTTGATTAGATGATAATTAAAATTAAAACATCCAATTTTTATTTTTCCAACATTTCTCGAATTTTTTTAACTGTTCCTTTAAAAGCCTTGGTCGAGTCACTCTTAGGATATTTTAATATAAATGGCATTCCTTGATCTCCTTGCTGACTTACTTCAATTTCGAAAGGAATTTTACCTAGTAGTTGAATATCAAAATCTTGAGCTGCTTTCTCCACTCCTCCTGGAGGGTATAGATCAATATATTCTCCACAATGGGGACAATTAAATCCAGACATGTTTTCTATTAAACCTAATACTTTTCGCTCCATTATTTGGGCCATTCGAATAGTTTTTCGGGCGTCCATTAAAGCAACTTCCTGAGGAGTTGAAACTACAATAACATTCTCATCAGGAATGAGCTGTAAAATATCCAAAGTTTCATCGCTCGTACCCGGAGGAAGATCGCAAATTAGATAATCTAATTCACCCCAAATCGCTTCTCCTAAAAATTGACGTACTGCACTCATTTTCATTGGTCCTCTCCAAATGACGGGTGAATCTGAACTTTCAATGAGAAATGCCATACTCATAGTTTTGAGATTTAATGGTCCATTAACAGGATAGAATCTTTTTTTCTCAGCATCTACTCTCGGTTTAAGATTTGGGTCAATACCTAACATTTTTAATATATTTGGACCAGTAATATCCACATCTAAAATTCCAACTCTTAGTCCAACGCTTACTAAACTCATAGCAAGGTTTACAGCTACAGTTGTTTTTCCTACTCCACCTTTCCCAGATATAACAACAATTTTATGTTTAATTTTTGCCATATTCTTCTCAATGTTTTGGGTCAATTCATCCATCTTTTCTTTCTTTCCTTGTTCAACTGTTTTCTTCAAATCAATATCTGGAATTTCTTCTTTATTCTGAATATCCTTGCACCTCTTAATTTTAGTTATTTTTAATGGTTAAATTTATATATTTTAATATTTTTTAAATATTAATAATGAATAATTATTCATTAAATTAAAAAGTTTCTAAAATAAAAATTAAAAAAATTGGTTGAAAAAAGAATGAGTATCGTCGCAATTCCTTCAGTGGGAAAAGGCGGGTTAAATGATTATATGAGCCCTCGTTTTGGCAGATGTGCTAGTTTTACATTTGTTGAATTGGAAAAAAAAGAAATAACAGCTGTAAAAACTATCCCAAATCCTGCAGCAGGGGCTATGGGAGGAGCAGGTGTCCAAGCAACTCAAATAATCGGTAATAATAATGCTGATACTGTTATTGTAGGATTTTTAGGTCCTAATGCAGCTAATGGTCTTAAAGCTATAAATATCAAAATTATTCAGGCTCCTGATAAAGAAATGACAATAAAAGAAGTAATGGACCTTTATCTTGAAAATAAATTGCAAGAAATCTCTTCTGCGAACGTAGCACCCCATCATGGAATGAGTGGTGGTGGGCGTGGTATGGGTCGAGGAGGCCAAGGTAGAGGCGGAATGAACAATCCTTAAGCGGAGCTATTACATTTTTATTAATATATATTTAATATCATGGTTACTAAAAAACCTAAAATAATATGTATTACTGGGGGTAAAGGAGGAACAGGAAAGACTTTATGTGCAGTTAATATTGCTGTCATGTTTAAAGATGAAGGATATAGAGTTCTTCTTATAGATGGAGACGTAGAAAATCCCAATACATATTTATTATTGAATGGTAAACTTGAAAACAAAAAAGGAGTTCCATTTTTCAAACCAGAAATTATTGAAGAAAAATGTTCTAAATGTGGTATTTGCGCTAAGAATTGTCTATCAAATGCTCTTTTATATGTGAACGATGCGTTTCCGATTCCAATATTAAATATTTGTTCTGGTTGTCAACTTTGTTATAAAATCTGTCCAGAAAATGCTATTAGGGCTGATTCAAGGACTATAGGGTGGACATATTTTACTGAAGTTAATGAACTCTCACTATTTCTAGGAGAATTAAAACCGTCAGAAGCTAGATCAGCTGCAATTGTTGAAGAGCTTCTAGAAAAACTCGAGGTTATCTTAAGATCTGAACCAAGAAAATACGATATTATTATTCTAGACACTGCTCCTGGTGCACATTGTGATGTAGAGCTTTTAATTGATTTTGCAGATTTAGTTATTCCTATAACAGAACCAACAAAATTTGGTAAATTAGATTTAATTAGAATAATAGAATTGATTAAGCTTTTAGGTAAAGAATTTCGTGTTATTGTCAATAGATCTTCATTATTGGGCTTTAAGAATCAATTTTTAGAAGAATTAGAAGAAGAACAAATTGAAATCTTGGGAGATATTCCCTTGGATACTGAAATTGTCGAGTCTTACTGTCAGGGAACACCGTTAATGGATAACGGGAGTGTATTCAATAAAGAAGGTGACGGATATATCGCTTTTACTAAGATTTATAGAAATCTAAAAAAATGGATAGAAATACAAGATTCTTAATATGAGGAATAGGAGATTATGGAAAGAAAAATAGTAGGAATCGTTTCAGGGAAAGGAGGGGTTGGAAAAACTTCATTGACAGCTTCCTTAGCAAGTTTAGCAAAAAACGATTTAGAAACCCAAGTTATTGTAATGGATTGTGATGTGGACGCTCCAAATTTAGCTATAATTCTCCCTCCTGAAGATGAATCTGCAATAAATAAAGAAGATACATTTACTACTAGAAAGGCAGAATTTATAGAAGAAAAATGTATTAATTGTAGACAATGTATAGACGCCCATTTTTGCGAATTTAATGCATTGAAGTGGGATAATGACAATTCAATACCGGTAATTGATATATTAAAATGCGAGGGATGTGGTGCTTGCAAAGTCTTATGTCCGGAAGATGCGTTTTATATAAATACAGTAAAAAGTGGAGAAATTATTTCATATATTAGTAATAAGGGAATACCTTTAATTTATGGGAAAACAATTTTAGGTAGCACCACTTCTGGAAAATTAGTTTCAGATGTTAAAGAATATTCGAAAAGCTCAAATTCATATAATATGAGCAATCTTATTTTAATTGATGGTCCTCCGGGGATAGGGTGTCCTGTAATAGCGACTATATCTAATTTAGATTACGTGATCACTATCTCTGAACCCACTCCTTCTGGTTTACATGATTTAATGCGTGTGATCGAAGTTGTTAGACAATTCAAAATTCCCTTTGGCTTAATCATTAATAAAGCTGATTTAAAAACCAAGTTTCAAGCAGAATTTGAAAAAACAATAAATGATTCAGGATTTACTAAACTTGGTAAGATTCCATTTGATTTATCTATTCCAAAAGCAATGTCTTTTGCTGAACCAGTTGTAGAGTATGATCCAGATTCTAAAGCAAGTATATCCATTAAAGGGATCTATAAAAATTTAAAATCAATATTATGGAACAATAGTGCCTGAAACTACTTATTTTGTTTAAAATTAGTTGTTAATAACAAAGATTTTAGAAAAATTCTCTAACAATATAATAAACATTTTGAGAATTACATTTAACACAATTTACTTTTCTTTCTTTAGCAGCTTCAGAATCTTCCCATTCATAATTACAATTTAGGCAACCATATCCCTTAAAACTTAATTTGTAATCAAAATTGCCCCCATAAACTTTAATCTCTTTTCCTTCAATAATAGCTGAAGTGTTTTTTTGATGAGCACTTTCAAGAATTCTAGAAAAGGTGGGTTGACTTACACCCATTCTTTCAGCGGATTCTTTCTGATTTAGTCCTAAATAATGTTTTAAACGCATAGCTTCAAATTCAGCAACGGTTAGTATAATACTATCTTCAGTGACAGGTTGTTCCCTTGAAAAGTAAAAGTTATTCGGTGGTTGATTTACCCAGCGTCGATGTCTTCTTCTTCCTATCTTAATTCACCAAAAAATATATTGTCACTATTTAAGAATATTAATTCAAATTTTTATTATTAATTATTCAAAATTATAATAAAACCTTGTTTTATTAGTTGTACAATTATTATTATGAATAATTATTCATTAAATTTATATTTATCAACTCCTTATATAACTTAAAAACGAGTTGATAATAAATTTGAAAATTGCTATTAGTACAGATTCAGGAAATGTCTGTCCACATTTTGGACGAGCACCAGAGTTTACATTTGTTACAATTGAAAATAATGAAGTATTAGAAAAAATTGTCTTACCAAATCCAGGACATAGTGTAGGTAGTATACCACAATTTGTAAATAATCACGGAGCAAAGTGTATGATTACAGGAGGGATGGGGCACAGAGCTAAGGATTTTTTTAATCAGTATGGAATTGATGTTATTATAGGAGTAACCGGTAAAATCGATGATGTTATCAATAAGATATTAGATGGGACTTTAGAAGGAGGAGAAAGTATTTGTTCTCCAGGGGGAGGAAAAGGTTATGGAGTTGAAAAGATTCATACTGAAGCTGATGATAATAATAAACATGATCATCATCACTTTCATTCTGATTAAAAAAGATCCTCTTTAATAACTCCATTTGGAAGCAGATTATCTGGATGGGATTTTCCACTTTCTTCTAATTGATATCTTTTGCAATCTTTATTGTTAATTAAACAATATTCCTCAACCCATTTCCGGTCTAATTTGCCACTTTCTACAAAAAATTTAATTGGGCAGACTTGATACCATTTACATACTTTATTATTAGATTTCAATTTAGACAATTTCAGGTATTATTGCATTTTTTGGACAGTTTTTAAAGCATTTTAAACATTTAAGACATTCTAAAATGTTTTCTTTATTAAATATGATGAATTCTTCTCTTGATAATTCATCAGTTTTGAGCTTAAATAGTTCTTGAAAACAAAAATCTTCTTCCAAACAGAGTTTGCATAAATCACATTTTTCTTTTTCAATACAAAAACCTTTTAAGTTTCCTTCAGTGATTGAAATAACCTCAATAGCTCCATGCTCACATACATCTACACATTTTAAACATCCCTGACACTTATCATAGTCTACATATCGGAGTGATTTTTTAAAGAAAATGGCTTTATTTGGACAACTATATGAACATCGTTGACATAAAACGCAAAAATTTGGATTTACATATATAGGAAATAATTTTTCATTATCCATAATTTCGTCTATATCGAATTAAATGATAAATAATTAAAATTAAAAAAAAAAAGAGAATAATGCTTATTTTCTAATCTGAACTTTTGGTGTAATCTTGGAAGCTCCACCAAAATTAGTAACAACAGGACAATGAGTAAAGACCTTATCCATTAACTCATTAATTTTTTCTTCTGGAGCATCTGCTTTGATTCTAATAACTGGTTCTAGTTTATCATAACCAGCTAATTTTGAATCGTCAATTCCAAAAATAGCACCTAAATTGATATGCCCACGAGAAAAAACTTTCATTTCTTCTATTTTTATATCCATAATTTTAGCCCAAAACTTTGTAACTGCAATAATACAGGCTCCAATAGAAGATAGGATAACTAATAATGGTGAAGGTCCTTCATTAGTTCCATCTAGACCTGGGGGCGCATCAATAAGTATTTCAAACGGTTTTGCACCCATCGTACATTTAACTTGCATACCATCTGGCAGCATCTCACATTCGACGTTAAAATTTTTTTCTCCAGCATTCCAATCTGCCTTGATGGCTTCGTATGTTTCTTTAAAACTTGGCATTTATAATCATCCACTCAATTATAGTATTTTTTTTTCATTTTAATGAGTGTGAGCAGGGTTTGAGTTACTTCCACAGCTTGCATTAGTTAATGATCTAAGGTTTCCCTCTAAAAACATTTGTATATTTTTTTCTATACTTCCTTGAATACCTTGAAATAAATTAATGTTAATTTGTTGAAAACCCATGAATGGGCGCATCCCAATACCAGTTAAAATCATATCAGTAACATTTCTTTGTTTCATGTTTATAACTGGTTCCATACACCCAGAATGACCATTATTAGGTAATGCAAAAGTTTTTTCGTACTTACCATCATCATAGATTTCAATTCCAACGAAATAATTACAATGTCCAAAATGAGCTGATATATCATCAGATGTTTCAGGACCGTCAGAAGGAATTCCAATTATTTTATTCATTTACCTCACACTTATCTTTTTCTTTTTGTAATGAGTAATTGCATACAAAAATTATTTATGAATAATTATGCTTAAAACTTAAATTTAATGATAATAATGAATTTGAAATAAATTTAGGAAAAAAAGAAAAAAAATAGTTTTTTATGGATGATTATTCATAATACTTAAATTATAGTTTTAATATCTATTAAATAGTCTTAGATAATGAATACTCATTCAAAACTAACAAAATGTAGTGATTTAAGAAAGTGAGAAGTTATAAAGAAATTATTCAGAATGACAATTTCCATATTGATGATGAACACTCTGTTGATACCAATGTGTATAAATTATGTTGGGGTTGTGAAAAGAAATATAAATCAGGTCATATGGTTTGGGATGCTTCTAAATATCGTAGAATTTTTTTTTGTGAGGATTGTTTTTCAAAATTAAAAAAATAATTTTCTTTTTCAAATTCTTATCATTTAGTTTAATTTAATAAGAAAGGTTTTTAGAATACTTTCATCGAATTTAATTTTTTTTTTAGTGTTTTCTATCTAGCACCATATCTAGATATACTACATGGAAAATGTAAAAAGCTCTATAATTCTTTACGTTATAATTATAAAATGCTGTACTTCAAATAGTATTCTTGTTTAAATTATATATTTTCTATGATAAAGCAACTACCAAGGTAGATTTCATACTTTGCTTCAAATTTGTAGATTAATGATCATACAGTGATCATATTACTGCATTAAAATTTTTGGATACATAGATTTTTATGTAATAAAAACATAATATGATATAGGAAAATCTACAATTAAAGATCAATTTCAAATAAATTAAAAAACTGTTAAGAGGTGTATGGGAGAAAATGGAAGTTTTAGAGTTAATACCATTAAAGAGGAGCGATTTAAAATTGATATTAATTGAAAGTGAATTCCCTATTGATTGGTGGTTCGAAGCTCCAGCAGAAAAAAAACATGATTTAGCTTGGAATTTACATTTAATTTCAAAAGAGTACCTTGATTTAATTAAGAATTTTATTGAAAAATTACACCCTAATTTTGCAGTTGAAGAAAAAGGAAGTAGATGGGAAGAAGTAATATCACAAGACGACCCAATCTCAGTATTATTCAAGAATTATAATATTCCATATCAGATGATTGATATCTCTGAAAATGCTGAAGGTTATCTTTACACTAGTCTAGATGAACATAGATCCCTTTTAAAACAATTTAAGCCTGTATTTAATGACCATTCGAATTTAAGAAAAGATATGTTTAAAAATGATTCTGATTTTCAAAGAGCTTTGCTATGGAACCAATATTTAAAACAAGAATATGATGAACAAGAAAACGAAGTCAGATATAAAGTAAGGGAAGCGTGGATGATGATGATGATTATGAATAAAGCACGAGAGTCAAAAAGTAAAAATATAACAGCTTTTTTTATATGTGATGCTAGACATTTTAATGGAATAAAGCAATATGCGGAAGAATTGGGAGTTGAAATTGAAGAAATAAAAATTACCAGAACTCCTCAAATAGGAACAACCGTTGAAAATTCTACACTCGAATCAATTTTAAATAAAACAATCAATTTAACTCCAATTAAAATTAAAAAAAAAGAAGCACTTGAGAAAATTTGCTATTTTTTCGATACTGATGAAAATGCATCCCCATTTGATATCAATATGGCTTATGATGCTGGTTTTGATATTGTTGTTCCATTTAGTAAAATTTCTGCTGATCAAGTACCAAAATTAGTGCAAGATGCTATTTTTTCTCGAAAGCCTAGTGCTCCTACAACTTTTTTTGTAGGAGGCTCGAATGTAAAAGAAGGAAATAAAATTGCTAAAAAAGTAATAAATTCGTTAGTTCCCCCCTTTGAATGTCCAGTAATTATTGACCCGCGAGGTTCACACACAACTGCTTCCTCTATAGTAGCAAAAACTTTGGAATTTGCATTGATACATAATATTGAAGATTTAAAAGGAAAGAAAGTTGTCATCTTAGGAGCAGGTCCCGTGGCTAGAATTTCTGCTGTTTTATCTGCAAAATTAAAATGTAAAACGTATATAATAGAGACATGGGATAAATCAAGTAAAAATTTTATTAAAAATTTAGCAAGAGATTTATCTAATGAAGCTGGAGAAGATGCTACTTTAATAAAAGGGAAATTTGCTTTTAATGATGAACAGAAATTTGATATAATAGAAGATGCTGATATTATTTGGGCATTAGCAGCAGCAGGAGTTCAAGTATTATCAAAGGATTTGATGATCAAATTACAAAATAAATTAGTTATTGATATTAATTTAGTTCCGCCATATGGAATTGAAGGTTTAAAACCTAAAGATAATAATAAAAATATTTATTCAACTATTTTTGGAATAGGTGCATTAGCAGTTGGACGTCTTAAATCAGAAGTAGAAGCATCAATTCTAAAGGAAGCAGCGGCTACAAAAGGAAAAAAGATATTTGATTATAATGATGCATTTGAAAAAGCTAAAAAAATATTATTTGGTAAAGAAATAAAAATTTCACATTAATTTTTTTTTTTTAATTTTTCTTTGAGAAATTTTTGACTTAATTTTCTAAATTCTAAAAATAAATGATTTATCATTCCTTCTATTAATAAATTTTTTTATTGAATAAGTTTCACTTTTTCTGGGTGCTTCCGAATGATCTTCGCTTATTAATGTTTGTGATAGGATATTATTCAACATATTTATAAATATTAAATGATATATATAAAATGGAGAAATATCTTCTATTGAATTTTGTTAGAAAAACTCAAAACTGAACTTTATTCGATATGTTAGATAATAAAAAAAAAGAGCAAATAAAATTCATTTATCCAGAGACTTTAATTTCTCAAGATGAGATTGAGATTTATGAAAAGGAAGAAAAAGAGTTAATCTCAGAAAGAAATCCGTTCGAAATGGCAAAGAAACAAATTGATATTGTTGCCAAAGAGATGAATTTAGATGATAACATTAAAAAGTTCCTTAAAAGTGTAGAGCGATCCTTAATAGTGTCGGTACCAATTAAAAAGGATGATGGAAATCTTGAGATATTTGAAGGTTACAGGGTTCAACATTCCACTGTTCGTGGTCCTGGTAAAGGGGGCATTAGATTTGCGCCAAATGTTAATCTTGATGAAGTCAAAGCATTAGCTACGTGGATGACCTGGAAATGTAGCCTTTTGTGTTTGCCTCTGGGAGGAGCAAAAGGAGGTATTTGTGTTGATCCCAGAAAATTGTCGAAAAGCGAATTAGAAAGGTTAACTCGTAGATATACAGCAGAAATCATAAATATTATAGGTCCAGATATGGATATTCCTGCGCCAGATGTTAATACAGATTCTCAAATTATGGCTTGGATAATGGATACTTATTCTATGAATAAAGGTAGAGCTATTCCGGGAGTAGTAACTGGGAAACCAATAGAGATAGGAGGGTCAGTAGGGAGAGAAACTGCTACTGGAATGGGATTGTATTTTGTACTTGAAGCTCTATGTAATAAGATGAACATAGATTTAGAATCTCAAAAGATTGTTGTCCAAGGATTCGGTAATGTGGGAGGAAATATTGCAAAGATTCTATGTGAAAAAGGTTGTAAAATAATTGCAGTTTCAGATATTAGTGGGGGATTATTCACCAAAGAGGGATTAGATATTATAGAATTACTTGATTGGAGAGATAAAAAAAAATATTTAAAGGATTTTCAAAATGAGAATTATGAATTTATTAATAATGAAGATATTCTTACTTTAGAGTGCGATATCCTTATTCCAGCAGCATTAGAAAATCAAATAACTCAATTAAATGCGAAAAAAATAAATTGTAAAATAATATTAGAAGGTGCTAATGGTCCAACTACTCCTGAAGCTGATATTATTCTAAAGAATAATGGAATTATAGTGGTACCTGATATTCTTGCTAATGCTGGAGGTGTTTGTGTCTCTTACTTTGAATATATTCAAGATATTCATAGTTATTTTTGGAAACTTGAAAGAATTAATCAAGAATTAAAGAATATACTTGTAAATGCTTTTGAAGATGTTTATTATCTCTCAAAAGAAAAAAATGTTTCTTTAAGAATAGCTTCATATATGATTGCTATTTCAAGATTGGCCAAAGCAATTGAGTTGAGAGGTATTTTTCCTTAAAAATTTCCTTTAATAAATTATAATCACTCTTGTTTCTCAACTTTAAAATTAATTTTATGGGACATTTTAAAAATGTCTATAAAACTTGACACGTGCATCGGTAATTTGATTCCGTCCAATATTTTAATCTTTTCATTTATAAATTTCCAGAGATTTTTTTCATCTCTGGCAACAATTTTAACTAATAAATTGTGATCTCCTGTAGAAGAGGCAATTAATTGTATTTCATCATAATTTGAGAGTCTTCTCGCAATATCATCTAAACTCAATGGATCTATAGAAAGACCGAGAATTGCAATAGAGTTGTATCCCACCCTGAAAGGATCCACAAATGTATCGAATTTTTTTATAATCCCTTCCTTTATCATATTTTGTACTCGATTATGTATAGTACTAGCAGCTAAATTCACTTTTTTACTTAAATCTTTATAAGATATTCTATAATTATCTTGTAGATAATTAAGGATTTCTTTATCTTTTTCATCAAATGGCACTCTTAAAATTTTTTCTTTTTCTTTTTCAGTTTCAATTTTGTGTCTTTCAATAGCATATAAAATTGCTCTTATAAGACTTGGTCCATTAAGATCATTTTTTATTATATAATCTTGAGCACCCTTCTGGAGAGATTGTAATGCTGAATCTTTATCATCTAATCCAGTTAATATGACTATAGGAATTTCTTTAGTGACATTTAAGACTGTATCTAATGTTGATTCTCTGTCGCTGTCTGGTAAAGTTAAATCTAGTAAGATAATATCAAATTTTTTGGTTTTGAGACGAACAATACTTTCAGAAAGCCTAGGATTTGCTTCTAATTCAAAATTGAATTCTTCAGAAGATTTTAATAATTCATTAATTAGACGAACATCAGCTTTATTATCTTCAATTAAGATAATATCTAGTTTTTGTGCTTCTATTGTTGTTCACCAGAATTAAATTTTAAATTTTTGATTTTTAAATTAATAATTTTTCCAAATATTTGTTCCTTATTCTGAATAATATTCATTTTAATATTTATAATTTTTTTATTTCAAATTTAAAAAGAGATATTTTAACAAAATTTTATTAAGAAAAGAAGGCAAACTACAAAAGATTTTAAGAATAATAATTTATCATCTCATTTTTCTTATTAAAAATTATTTATATTTTTATTCGGTAAAATTTATTTTACATTGGACAATATTCTTATTAATAGATTACAAATTCTAATTAACCATAATTTAATATAAACAGAAAAATGGATGACAAGAATGTGAAATTTAAGGAAGAAAGAATTAGAATATTGATTATTTCAGCTTTATTAATAATTTCATGTTTATTAATCTATTATTTTGAAGTTATTCTCAGAACCTCTATATTAGTAGCGCATTTTTTTTATTTTCCTTCAATCCTAGCGTGTTTATGGTGGAAAAAAAAAGGGTTAATTATACCCCTCTTTTTAGCTCTAATATTAATTATTTTTAATATCGTCCCAGAAGATCAGTTCTTTACACTTGAAACTTTAAACAATTTTATGAGAGCTATATCGTTATTTATTGTTGGTGTAGTAGTTTCATTTCTATCTGAGCATATTTCAAAAAGGGAAATTGAATTTAGTGAAATAATGGAAGATTTAAAACGTTCTAATGAAGATTTACAGCAGTTTGCCTATGTAGCATCGCATGACCTACAAGAACCATTACGTGCAATTGTTAGTTTTTCTCAACTTTTAGAAGATAGATATCACAATAAAATTGATAATGATGGGAAAGAATTCATCCAATTTATTACAGAAGGAGCAAGAAAAATGAACACTCTTATAAAGGATCTATTGTCGTACTCAAGAATCACTACGCATGCTAAACCTTCAAAACTAAATAATATTGAGAAGATACTGAAAAATGCTTTATATAATTTACAAGAAGCAATAAAAGAAAGTGGTGCGGTTATTACTTATGATAAATTACCGATAATAAAAGTTGATAAAACTCAATTTACTCAATTATTTCAGAATCTTCTTAGTAATGCTATAAAATTTCGAAGAGAAGAACCACCTAAAATTCATATAGGTGTAAGAAAAAGAAATGATGAATTATTGTTTTCTATAAAAGATAATGGTATAGGGATTGATTCAAAATTTTTTGATAAGCTTTTTAATATTTTTTATCGCCTTCATACTAAGGAAGAATATCCAGGTACAGGTATAGGACTACCTATTTGTAAAAAAATAGTTCAACGTTATGGTGGAAAAATATGGGTTGAATCGGAAATTGGAAAAGGATCAACTTTTTATTTTACAGTTATAACTGAAATGATTAAAGACTAAAGAGATAAAATTATGAATGAATACTATAGAGTGAAAGCTAAAATCTTACTTGTAGAAGATAACGCTGCAGATATTCGACTTACTAAAGAAGTTCTTGAAGAGAATAAAATTGTCAGTAATTTGGAAGTAGTAAGGGATGGTGTTGAAGCAATAGAATTTTTAAAGAAGCAAGGAAAATACAGTAATGTGGATAAACCAAATTTAATTCTTTTGGACTTAAACCTGCCAAAAAGGAATGGATTTTATGTATTGGAAGAAATTAAGAAAATGGAAGAATTGAAACGGATTCCAATAGTTATTTTGACTGTATCAGATGCTAAAGAAGATTTATTAAAAGCTTATGATCTCCATGCAAATTGCTATGTAATTAAGCCTTTAGAAATGAAAGAATTCTCTAGGATTATTAATTCAATAGTAAATTTTTGGTTTACAATTGTGAAGCAGTTTAATGATGAATAAATAAGATTTAAATAAATATTCTCTCGACAACTTAAAATTAGCTAATTTTTTAAATAAATATTAATTGATTTTAGAATTTTATAATCTTAGGCGATTTTTATCGAATGCGTTGATTTGAATATATCTAAAAAGTTTGATACATGGATGTGAGGTTTTATTCCATTTATCGTCTTGATTTTTATATTTATAAAGTTCCAAAGAGATTTCTCATCCTTAGCAATGATCTGAGCTATAATGTCATGGTCTCCTGTTGAAATTGCTACAAGTTGAGTTTCATCATATGATGATATTATCTCCGCAATTTGCTTCATTTTCATTGGATCAACTGAAAGTCCAACTATTGCTATACTATTATAACCTATTTTTTCTGGATCTACTATAGCTCCAAATTGCTTTATAATTTCCTCTTCAATCAATTTTACCACTCTATTATGAATTGTACTTGCAGCTAGCTCCAATTTCTCTGATAGTTCCCGATACGAGATTTTATCATTTCTTTGCAACACATTTAAAATTTTTTTATCTACTTCATCTATACTATAACAGTTCCAAGGATTATTCTTACGATCATCATTAAAAATAACACCATGTTCTATTGAAAAGCCTTTACAGCTGTGATTAATTTTTCTACCTAACGAGTATTCTTCTCCACATTTAGGACACGTTACCATTATAATCAACTTATTCTTTTAATTTAGAGTTAATATACAATTTGATAATAATCTGAATATTATTCAATTTAGTCTTCTTCTTTATATTATATTTATATAGTTCTTCTAATATGATATATATATTTTATAATATATAAACCTATCGAAGATAGTTCGGATATAATAGCGATTCCCGTATATTGTGTGGATTTTATTTATATTAGTTGAAGATTATTCGGTAGTCTTTATGTTCAATCAATTAATTTTAAAGTATCATATATCTTATCGTTTATCGGCATTATTATTATTGTTTTCGATATCCTTATATATGTAATTCAACATATTTATTATGAGATTCGTTAAACAAATGTAAAAAAAAAGAAGGAAAAAATATGACATTCGATTCAGAATTAATCCACGTTTTTGTGATGTTTTATAATAGAATCCTAAATATCATCCCTCTTATTATTTATCCAGATAAGCCTTTGGAAAAAAAAGAAGAACTTATGCTTCTCATTAAATACCATCCAATATGGTATTTAGATTTCGATGACTGCGATGTTTTTGAACATATTGATATAAAATATAAAGAAAAAATATATTGTGCAAAGAAATTTAAAATTTTCTTAAAAAGAAGTCAAATTAGATCAGTATTTGATGATGAAACTCCAGCAAATATTGTTATAATTATAGTTGTACCTGAAAAATTAAAAATTTATAGATTGCAGTTCTTAAATATTGTATCAGAGATTATATTATCCGAAAAGATACAGTCTTTATATAAAATTATTGAATCTGAAATTTTAAAAGAAAATTTAATTCGAACCGAAATTACAAAAAATCTTATCAATATTGGTGATTCTCTGAAAATAGAGATAAAAAGAATTCTGAAAAACATTTGGGATAGCTATTTTCAGAAATTTATAAATCATTCTCAGAGACGTTATTTCTTAAATTCTTCAATTTATAACTAAATTGCTTGGTTATTTATTTGGGTGATCTTCATTTTTAACAATTCTTTAAAAAAGTGGATAATTTTTAGGTATTTTAAGGGAGTTTCTTCACATCTACATATATTTTGATCTATTAGGTTGTTTAAAAACTATAAAAAAAATATCTTAACAATTGAAAATATTCCAATTCCAATGGCATAAAATGGGATAAAATATTTCCAGATTTTATTAGGTATTACTCTTACTAGATATGGGGCACAAAGTGCAGCAAAAAACCCTCCAGTAAATAATGAGGGCAGAAGTACAAGATCCAATTCTACTCCTGCAAAACTAATTAAAAAAAATGTTAAAATACCTACAATTGAAACGATAGATTCTGCAAAAGAAACGATTGCAGTAGCACTTTTTTCATAGACTCCAGAAAAAATCTGTCCCATAGTTATTACTGGTCCATATCCACCGCCGCCAATCCCCTTATTAAAACCTGCTATTGCAGAAAACCCTATTAACATCTTTCTGCGTGGGTGTGAAATCTCAATTTGCACTAGTTTTATTCTAATAATACCAGATATACCCATAAAAATAACTAAAACTGCAACATAAGTCTTAATAACGATACTAGGAAATTTAATTGCGTAATAACCTAGAAGAACTGAAGCAAATATAGCTAAGCATCCAAAAAATGCCATTATTAGCGCGATTTTAGTGGCATCATTTAACGGTCGAAAAGAATAACGAATATTATTGAATTCATGATCAAAAAATGTATCAATTACTCCAGTAATTGCTTCTGAAATTAAGATGGTTGGAACTATTTGAAGTGGTGTATAACCAAATAATAACAATAATGGTGATAAGGCGGTACCAAATCCCATACCTGCCATTGAATCAATGGATTCAAATAAAAATGCTAATAAAATTACGAATATAATCAATTCCATGATTATTGAGCACTAAAGAACTAAATAAAATATTATCATTACAAAAGAATAGCATAATAAAGCAATACTTATTTTTTTAATTGAGCCTTTTTCTATTCTTATTCTTTCTTTAAATGGTCTTTCATCTAATTCACGTGCTTCTTTTCCAATTTCCCAATCTATTGTCATTTTTATATATTTAGGTAATTTTAATTAAGTTTCATTAGTTATAGTTAGATATAATTAAATATAATAATAGAATTTTATTTAAAGATTATGTTTTTCAAAAAATATTTATTTATCTCGAATCTAGTTCGATATCCCTCACCTTTCCCCGAACTATATCCGAAGTATTTAAATAGTTTATTTAATAAATATTATATGGTAAATGAAGAAAAAAATATAATATAATAAAACATTCAATATTGAAATTTATTCAATAAGAACAAATTCTGAGGTGGTTTTTATGTATAACAAAATTCTGCTTGCTATTGATGATTCATTAAATTCATTAAGAGCTGTAGAAAAGGTAATTGAACTTCAAAAAAGCTGGAATTGTAAGGTTATAATGATTCATTCAATTGAACATCCTAAGAAAATAGCACTGACATCAATAGCGCTTCCATCAGGTGGTAGTTCTTATTATATAAGTGAACAATCGTTATTGGATCATGCAAAAGAAGAAGGAAAAAAACTTTTATATAGATTGAAAGAAGTATTTGAAAGGGAAAATTTACCAATCGAGAGCCGACTTATCACAAGAGAACCTCCCGAAGATTATATTAAAAGAATTACAAAAGAAGAGTTTTTTGATCTTACTGTAATTGGAACTAAGGGAATACATTCTAAAATTAAACGCACAATCATTGGATCTGTTACACAGAAAGTAGTAAAACATACTTCTTGTGATATTTTAATTGTTAGATAATTAATCATAATTAAGAGAAGATAAAATGAGAAACGAGATTGAAAATTTTCATCGGTTAAATAACAGAAGTATATTTGATTCTAATCAAAGTAAACAAAAAGAAAATAAAAGTAATAATTCTACTTTAAAACAAGATTTCAAAAATTCTGTTGCTCATTGGCAATGTAAAAAGAAATTAGATAAGCTGGTAAGATCTCTGCAGAATAAAACATAAATTACGTTTAACGTTTGAAATATCTGTTATTCAAATTATAATTATAAGATGCCAATTTTCAAGGTTTTTAATGTTTTTTGAGTTTTGGATAAAATTTATTTATTTAAAATAAAAAGAGGTGGTAAAAAAAATGAGAAAAGCAATATCTGGATTATATAATGAATTTTTGCCTGAAAATGAAGTTAAGTCTTTAAAAGTCATTGAAATGAATGAAAATCGAAGGTTAAAAACCGATCAATTTTATCAACATTTATTAGATAGTAATTTTCCTTTTGATGCTTTATGTTGGGCTCTTGCAGAACTAGAATTACTATTTGAAAAAGGATCCAAAAAATATTCCGAAAGAGATGTTGTAAAAAGAGCTGAGAAAATTTTTGATTCAGACCTGGATTATGATACTCTATGTTGGTTAATTTCAAGGTTTAAAATATACCTTGAAGAAATAAATCAATATCCCTAATACCTAATAATATATTTAATTTTAAATTGAAGAAATGATTGTAATATTGAATAGAAAAAAGAAAAATTTCTAATAAAAATAAATTTTTTTTTAAATTTAATTAGGTTTTTTTAAGAGTAACTCTAAATTTCTTTTAATAACTATAAGCATTCGTTCTCCATATTCTGGGGTAAACATTTTAAGCTTTTTTAATAAAGAATCTATTAATTCTTTATCGTGGTTTCCATTTAATATCTTTTTAGTCTCATCCTCTGTAATATCTCCAAGACGTTCTGTTAAGCCGATTACTTCATGATTACTAGGACATGATTTTTGACATCCCATGCAACCTATTAAAGCATTATGAGCTTCAGAAGGAATCCAATCTGGAATTATGCCTTCAATTTCATTGTATACAGGAATGCAATTAGTTGCATTTATTACAAAATTTTCATCTGTAGGGGCGGGGATTGCCTTGGTAATACAATTATTAAAGCAAATTGTACAATTTTCACATTGGTCCATCATTTTAATTTCTGTCCAATGATTATCTTCAAACTGAAAATCTGTAAAATAAGTATATAGGTAAAACATACTGCCCCAACCGTCAATATAACAAATATTATTCCTGCCATATCTCCCAAGGCCACTCCTAACCGCA
>JAHPYZ010000094.1:576-17984 GCA_019058425.1 Promethearchaeota archaeon | reverse complement strand
CCTCCTCCCCCTATTTTGTTTTGACGCTTTTTTGCGGCGCGTAGGGCAGGAGTCACCCTTTCTCCAAATTTTTAGCCTATAAAAAAAAAAGAGTAAATTCATAATTACTAAGAATTTGAGCCAAACTTTGATAAAATAAAGAATCTGAAACTGTTCTGATTGATTAATTTCGATTTCTTATCCCAAAAATACCCTTTAGTTCTCATTCTGCGAATGATAATTTTAAAATTAGGGGATGTTTTTAATTATCCCAAAACTTTATTCTTAATTTGCCGTTTTTAGGCATCGTCCAGACAAGGAGAGCTCTTCACTATAGGAGAGTTTAGACTTTTAAATCAAATATGATATATTAAAATATGAACCACAATTTTCGATTTTATTAAGTTTTTTAATCTTTTTTAATAATATCGATAATACTATAGGGATTATTATAAAATTTAAATGATTTAAAAATTTAATTAATAGAATAACTATTTGTTAAAATACTATTTTAAACAAATTAAAACAGAGTAATGATAAATTTGACAGAATTAGAAACTCAAGCAGAACATAAGAAAGACGTCGAGATTATACGGACGACTACAAGTATTTGTCCAGAATGTATGAAACATCTTCCAGCAGAGATTTACGTAGATCCCGAAACAAATTGGGTTTTCATGCGTAAACATTGCAAGGACCACGGAGAATTCAAAGATAAGCTTTCAATTAATCCAGAAGAATACAAATGGCAACAGAATATTACAAATGAAATCGGGTCCACTGTAAATAATTCTACTCAACCTGAATATACATGCTCCGGTATTAAAGAAGTAGATAAGGGATGTCCATATGATTGCGGTTTGTGCTCCAATCATAAAAGTGCACCAAATATTTGTTTAATTGATATCACTAATCGCTGTAATCTAGCCTGTCCTATTTGTTTTGCGAATGCAAGTGCTGCGGGTTATGTTGTAGAACCTACATTTGAAGAATTGGTCCGAATTATGGAACATTTCAGATCTATGGAACCTATTCCTGCAGTTTTACTCCAACTTTCTGGAGGAGAACCTACAGTTAGAGACGATCTTCCAGAAATAATTCGTAAAGGACATGAATTGGGTTTTACAGAAGTAATGGTCACCACTAATGGTGTTCGATTCGGGAAATCACTAGATTTTATGAAAAAATGCATGGATGCAGGAATGGATGCTATATATCTACAATTTGATGCTACTGATAATCCTGAAATATGGAAAAAGATTAGAGGAGTTAATTTATGGCCACTTAAGCAAAGAGTCATTGAAAATGCTCGAAAACTTGGATTTTATGGCGTTATGTTAGTCCCAGTAATCGCTAAAGGGGTAAATGATCATGAAATTGGTAAAATTTTGGATTTTGCAAAAAATAATTGTGATGTCGTATCAGGTCTTATTTTCCAACCTGTTTCATTAACTGGACGTATTAGCTTCGAAGAATTAATGGATATTAGATATACTACTTCTGATTTAAAAGAAGCAATTAATAAATATACAAATGGTTCAGTAAAAAAATTCTATCCTATAGCTTTTACGGCAAAGTTTACAAAACTGTTAGCTTGGTTTGATGATATGCCACCATTTAGCATGACGAGCCACAGTGACTGTGGATTCGCCACGATCTGTGTTATTAATGAAAAAGACGAGTGGGAACCAATTGAAAACTTTTTTAAGGCTGAAGGATTAATTAAATGGGCAAATCAAGTCTGGGATATGGTAGAAAAGCAAGAAGTCCCAAAACCTACTGGATTATTGAAAGGTGTCAACTTAGATGATTTTGGGCAGCTCGCTTCCAAAATTGGTAACTTTGTTGATGACATGACTAGTTTAGGTTATCGACAAGTTATGAAGGCTTATTTCTTTGCTGGCGCAGCACGATATATTAAAAGTCCAGAAAAAATTCTTACGAGTAAAACATATCAGGCATTTGCTCGTTTAGTAATGGCTCCAAACTTAAAATCGGCAGGAAAATTCTTTAACGATCGTAATTTAATGGTGTCCAGCATGCATTTCCAAGATGCTTACAACTTTGATCTTGATAGAGTGTGTCGTTGTCTTGTCCATTATGGAGTGATTGACCCAGAAGACCCATCTAAAGTCAGAGAGGTTCCATTTTGTGCGATGAACACGCTTCACAGGCCTATTATTGAAAGACAACTTGCAATTGCGGGAAAAACTGCCAAAAAACCAGAAGTAATCCAAGCTGAAATTGAGAAACTATTAGAAACAATTGAGAAATAAACTGTTCTCTTAATCTTTTAATATTCTTTTTATTTATTTTATTACTTTTGAAATTTTTAAATACCTAATTCAATTCTTTTAAGCATAAGTTCTATGGTGATTGGAACTAAAGATTAGAACTATTCTAATAACCATTTTTTCAAAACCTGATATTTTAAATTATTACTATTTCAGCAATTATAAATCACACAAATGTATAAATAATAGAAAGTCATAAATTGAAATGCATATCCATAACAAGGTGGTTTTTTGCCAAAATTAGAAAGAAAGATAAAGATTGAATCAATTCCAGAAAATATTTTTAAAATTGTAACAGATGGTTTTAATACACCAAAATGGAATCCCGCCGTAGAATCTGTAATCGAAATTGAGGATAATAAATTCCAATTAGAAACAGATCTTGGAGGGATAACCATCAATAAAATTGAAGCTTATGAAAACAAAAGTGCTACTTGGTATACGGAAAAAAGTTCTATGAATATAATCGGCTATAATTTAACTCCTAAAAAGGAAAACGAGACGGAAGTTGCAATTTGGACTGAATTTGACGATAAAAGTCAATCAAAGTTATTTAAAAAGACTGCAGACTCAATTCTCGATGGATTAAAAAACTATGCAGAATACATTCAGGGGGGAGGAGATCCTGACTCATATAAAAAATGGGAAATCTTAACTAATCCCTAAATTAATTTTTTTTTTTGGTACTAAAAACAAAATCCATATGTAAGCCTTAATGGATTCTCAGGACGTTTTTTTATGATTTTAAAAGAGTAAGTAATATAGGTTAAATTAGGTTGTTTTCCAGCGAGGCCCATCTGGGGTATCTTCAAGTTGTATACCTGCTTCTTTCATATTGTCTCTTATCTCATCACTAATTGCAAAATTTTTTTCTTTTCGTGCTTTTTCACGAATATTGATAATAATATCCATTAGTTCATTTAACTTTATATCAACACCCTCCTCTTTCTTAGAGAAATCAAGTCCGAAAATACTAAGAAGTTCCAGTAGCGTATCACGTGCTCTAACAAGTATATCTTTTTTATTATCTAAAGAACTATTAATTTTTTTAATGAACTCATAGATAGCTGCGAGAGCTTTAGGATTGTTAAAATCATCATCCATTGATTCTTCAAAATCACCCCTAACAGTTTTAATTGCATCTTCAAGAGTTTCCTTATTTCCTCCAGAGGAGTGTTCAATGGCAGTTAAACAATTCTTTATCTTATCAATATTATTCTTTGCATTTTCAATAACTTTAGGATTCCAATCTACTGCGGAGCGATAATGTCCAGAAACAAGCCCCATTCGCACTACAAGACCACCATACTCATCAATTAATTCTCGAGCAGTGACATAGTTTCCAAGACTTTTACTCATTTTTTTTCCATTTAAAGTAATAAATTCAGCATGCATCCACCAATTAACAAATTTTTTTCCAGTAGCGGCTTCAGTTTGAGCAATTTCATTGGGATGATGAGTAGGAATATGGTCAATTCCGCCACAATGAATGTCCAATGTCTCCCCTAAGAATTTCATCCCCATTACTGAACATTCAAGATGCCATCCCGGATATCCTTCACCCCAGGGTGAGTTCCATCTCATAATATGGATTTCATCTCCTTTTCGTGCATTTAACCATAATGCAAAGTCAAAGTAATTTTTTTTCAATGGATCTTGAGCTACACGGGCTTGTGCTTTCTCTTCATCCAGTTTTAACCTTGCCAGTTTCCCATAGTCTTTAAATTTCGTTGTATCATAATATACATTCCCTTGTACTTCATAGGCATAACCTTTTTCTAATAAAATTTGAATTATATCAATCATATCCGGAATAAGAGCTGTAGCTCTAGGTGATATATTTGGCCTTTGAATGTTTAAATCATCAATTACATGCCAATACTCTTGAATTTGTCTATCAACTAGCTCCCAGGGATTTATTTTTTCTTCTCTTGCTCTCTTTTCGATTTTATCTTCTCCTTGATCAGCATCATCAGTCAAATGACCAACATCTGTAAAATTCTGAACATGAAATACGTTGTAACCTTTGTATCGGAGGTACCTAATAACTACATCCCATGAACTATAAGTTCTAGCATTACCGATATGCACATCATCATATACTGTCTGTCCACAAGTATAAATTCTAACTTTACCTTCTTCAATGGTTTTAAAAACTTCCTTTTGCCGTGTCATTGTGTTATAGATTTTAAGCATAAAATAATAAAGACTAAGTAAAAATAAGAATTTTACGGAAGATAAGAATATCTCCCCTTTTTATTTTAATTTTAAATCAATTCTTTACTTCAATAAATACCTCAATGACATTATTTTCAATTTTGAATTTCTTTATATCTTGTTTTCCTTTCAAATCTTGAACGATTTTATCAGCCTGTATCATCTTCTTTATTTTTTCCCCATAATTATCAAGAGCTTCTGAAATAAGATCATTATCTGTTTCAATATATAAGTTAATTCGATTTTTCGTTGATAAATTCAGTTTTTTTCTATAATTATTCAAATTTCTAATTAAATTTCTTGCTATACCTTCTAATTTCAACTCTGGAGTAATTTTTGTGTCGAGTTCTACTAAGACTTCAAAGTGATCAATAATTTTTTCTGTAATTACTTTTTTTACATTTATAGCTTCAGCTATGATATTTAAATAACAATTTTCGATGGAAACTCCTTTAATATTAACTTTATTTAACACTTGTCTTACTGGGATTTTAGATTTGTCTCTCAATTCTAAAGATTTTCTTACTACCTCTCTTGTTATCTCCATCTTTTCTAAAACTTCCATATCAACTAATTTTTCATCAATTTCAGGCCAAAACTCTAAATGGACAGAGTCTAATTTCGCAATCCCTTTCTTCGCCAATTCCTGATATATTATTTCAGAAATAAATGGTGCTAGTGGAGCTAAGAGTTTTGATAAATTATAAAGTATATATGATAGTGTATTCATCGCCGATAATTTTATATTCTTATTCTCGTTTTTGAATCGATTTCTACTATTTTTTATATACCATGTAGAAAGATCTTCAATAAAGTTAAAGAATAATCTACATACTTCTGCTGTATCATAGTCATCCATTAGTCTCGTTATGCGAATAATGAGATTATTTATTAAACTAACAATCCATCGATCTAAAATATTTTCTGAATATCTATTAAGAATAACCTTATCAATATCGATTAATGAATAAAATTTTAGAACATTAATCAGCAATAAATTGAATCTTCGGTAAGATTGTTTTACAATTTCCTCTTTAAAATTCAAGTCTTGAGCTCTCATTAATTGCGATGACATTAAATAAATCCTTAAGGTGTCAGCTCCATACTTTTCAATTATTAAGTTTGGATCTGGGAAATTTCTTTTCGACTTAGACATCTTAGAACCATCTTCAGCAAGTATATTTCCATTAACTACAACATTTTTGAACGGAATCTCATTAAATAACAGGACTGATATTACATGCATATAATAAAACCACGCTCTAACTTGCCCGATATACTCAGAAACAAAATCACTCGGGAAATTATGCTTAAACCATTCCACATTTTCGAAAGGATAGTGTTTTGCTGCATATGGCATCGATCCTGATTCTAACCAACAATCAAATACTTCAGGTACACGATTCATTTCTCTACTACAATTGGAACATTTAAGATGAATTTCATCAACTACATGTCTATGAAGATCCAAATCATCGGGAACCTCCTCGACAGCATTTTTTTGCAGTTCTTTAATAGATCCAACAATTTTAATTTTTTTACATTCCTCACATTCCCAAATGGGCATAGCTGTTGCCCAAAATCTATTTCTAGAAATACACCAATCCGGTGCGGTATTCACTATACTTTCATATCTTCGTTTAATCTCCTTTGGATACCATCTGATATTTTCATTAGTTATCAAAAGTTTCTGTTTAATTTGTTGAATGTCTATAAACCATGCATCAAGAGCATTATATATTAAAGGTGTGTCACATCTATAGCAGAATGGATAAGAATGTGAGTAGTCTTCTGAACTATATAAAAGATTACGTTGTTGTAAATCCAATATCACTTCTTCATCTACATCTTTGAACCATAATCCAATCCAATCTCTCGGACCTTTAGCTAGATTACCTTGTTCATCTATATGCTGAATTATAGGTAAATCATATTTCTTTATCATTTCATAATCAAATTCTCCATACATTGCAATATGTATAATTCCTGTTCCTTCATCAGATAATACTTCATCTCCACCATCAATAACAAAATGCCCTTTTTTATCAGTATCAAGAGAAGTTTGATAAAGTGGTTCATATTCAATATTAATTAATTCTTCTCCTTTAAACTCATTAACAACTTCATAGTCTTCTTTTATTAGATCAATTTGATTTTTAATTAAAATATAATATTGGTCAACCATCTTAATTTTTACATATTTTTGTTGGTTATTTACAGCTAAAGCTACATTTCCAATTAATGTCCATGGTGTAGTAGTCCAAGCTAGAAAAAATGTCATTGGTTCTTCCTTTAATTTGAACTTTGCTGTTATCGATTGTTCAATAATGTCTTTATAACTATTATCCATTGAAATTTCGGAATTAGAAAGTGGAGTTTCACACCGAGGACAATAAAACAAAATTTTCTTACCTCTATACACTAAACCATCATTATATATTTTCTTAAAAATATACCATACAGTTTCCATGTAGGTATTGTCCATGGTTTTATACGAATTTTCAAACTCTATCCATTTACCCATCCGTTCAACAGTTTTTTTCCATTCATTTGTATACCAAAGCACCTTTGATCGACAAAATTCATTGAATTCACTAATGCCCATTTCATATATTTCATTCTTCTGCCTCAAATCTAGAGCTCTTTCACAAATACTTTCTATAGGCAAACCATGACAATCCCAACCCCATTTTCTTTCACAACGACGATTTTTCATTGTCCAATATCTTGGAAATATATCTTTTGTAACAAAACTTAATATGTGACCATAATGGGGCAAACCTGTTGCAAATGGCGGTCCATCATAAAATATATATGGATTATCCTTTGGTCTTTGTAGCACACTTTTTTCAAAAATATTATTACCTTTCCAAAATTGTATAAGTTCCTTTTCTTTTTCAAGATACGATATATTTAACACCTTACGAGAGATTTTTATGTTTTCATTAAAAATTTCAATTTAAAAATATTAAAAATAAAATTAAATAATACAATTACTTTATAACGCAATATTCAGTTAATTTATTTGTGAAGTGGGATGTGGAGTATAAGATAAGACGATTCACTTCACATATAAATGAGGTTAGATAATAATAATCGCGGATATGATCTGAATCATATTTTGTCTAAAACCTAAGAAGTTTGTATTTTTATACATGACATCCACATCCACGTTATATATAAAATATAGTAGAAGATTCTAAAAAATATTACGGTATTTTCAATTTTTATTCATTCAAAAAGATATAACTATGAGCTATCTTTCTTTTATCTCTTCCCGCTAGTATGTGAATATGTTTGATAGTTTTAAGCGATTCTTTGCTAAAATTATCAATTGGAATATAAACTAATTCACGATGTTTAGTTCCTGCTAATGAATAGAAATACTTACGTGGTGGTTCTGCTGCTACATAGGCTATATACCGCTCTTTTGAATAAATAAGAGCAGCTTTAAGTAGGCGTTCTGATTTATCTTTAGTGTCTTTATATTCATAATCCATACATGTATCAAAAATGGGGCGTATATTTATCGCAGGGAAAATGGACAGTAATCCTCCAACTTCTACATGTGTAATTCCTGGACCAATAATATAATCTCCAGGATTCGTAGAATAGAAAGCCATATCACTTTCTTTATCATGTTCAGCCCACCAAGTTAGTTTATATGGATATTTTTCAACTGCGTTATCATCTTTATCGAATATCAATACAACTGTATCAATTTTTCCTTGAACTTGTTGAATGTTTTGCACATAAATCTTTTTCTTGAAAGCCCAATTTCTAATTGTTTCTTTTATTGCGATTCCATCCATTAGACTGGATTTGAATTCTTCTATTTTTATTCTATGATTTTTTAAATTCTTAATTGTTTTCTTTCTTATAAAGGCAAAATAATCTTCTTCTATGATATCTTCAGGAGGCCAAGAAACAGTCATATCTTTTCCCTTCTCCCATTCATTTTTCCATTCACCTGGATATTTTTCTTCGGATTTTTTCTTTAATGGAACATCTTTTTCTTTTCCATAACTATAGGGATGATGTCTACGCAATTTTATATACCGACCACTCGGATCATAACCCCCTTCAAATCCCATCTTCATCGTTTCATAATTATCACTATCATCATCGTAAGGATATTTAGTTGCTTTTTCCATAACTTTCCAAGCATAATCATCATCAATAATATTTTTTGAGGCAATTAATAATTGATACAAATTTGGTAATAATCTCTGTTCTGATAATGAGAGATTTCGGGAATATTGAAAAAGAGTTTTTAACTTATGAAGATCTACAAATTCCTTATATTCCTCTTCATAATCATATTTAGCTTTTAATAAAATTTTTCGAATGTGTTCAATCTTATTGTAGGAATTCATAACTTTATGAACTTCCTCAAGAGTTTCAATTTTTTCTAATTTTTCCTCTGAAAATATCTCTCTAAATTTTAACCATTTGTATGTGTGATAAGGCAATTCTCTTAAAAGAAATCTGGCATCAGAGGCTCTTATATTGAATATTTTTACGAATTTATGAGGAATTAGATCCAAGTCCACATCTCGAATTTTTTCTGGATTTTCTAAATAATATTTTACTTTTTCCCAATGTGCCATTCCAATAATAAGTAAAATTCTATGATATAAAGGTGCCATCTTTAAAAGATGAGCAGCCATATATTTTTCTCGAAGTATATCTTTTTCAATATAGTCATATTCTTTATCGAAGTTCTCTTGATTATTAAGGAAATCCTCTAAATTTATCTTATCAAGATTTATATCTTTAGAATCCTTAAACTCTTCTTTAAAATATTCTGAGATCTGAGTATAAAAGTTTTGAAGTCCAATTTGGTTAATTGCATAATCATCTGGAAGTTTGAAATTTGGAGGAAGATACTCTGAGACAGAAAGATCAATGAACTCGATTGGGATATTGTGTTCGAGACCAATTCGGATACCTTCTATAATAGAATCTCCGGGATCGATTGGTATAAAATTCAATTTCTTTGGATTTAATGTATCTGAGTATCCAATTAAAGATAAATAAGGTAATCTTCCAATTGCCTCTAGTACTTCATCTTGCATATTGTTTGGTAATTCTATAGCAATTACATCGGGAAATACTTTAAATAATGCTGTACGTACCAATTTCGCAAACTCTATTCGTGAGTGAAATGTAGGAATAACATAAATGTTCTTAAACTTAATATAAGGGTGTTCTATCATCTGATACTAATTGAATTCTAATTAATTCTTACTTTTAAGTCATAGATTTATATAATTTCTAATATAAAATACATATAGCAAATCCAAATTAAAAGTGTTATACAATGAAATCAGTATCAATAGGAAATATACTTATATTAGTATGTAGTGGTTTAATAACAGTGCTTTCGATGATGATGTTAGTAGTCATGATCGGTTTAGCTCCCAATCTTCTTGCAGATCTTGATATGCAATACATAATTCCATTTGCTTTAGCGTTAATGATGCCAGTTATTAACTGGTTTTTCTCCGAAACTATCACAATAGTTGGATTGATGGGAGTCAGTAGTCCTCGATATAAATTAATAGATCGAGTAGGGATAGGACTAGTGGTTATTCATATTATTATTATATCAATATGGTTGCCACAAGTATTACAAGCATTTGCTAATGTGTCAGCTCCAGCCGATCAAATAAGTCCATTTATAATTACATGTGCATCATCTACACTACTAGCTGTAATTGCATTGGTAGGTTTAATCATACGACTCTTAAAACGGTAATGTTGATTTAGAATTATAACATCTGTATGTTATTCAAATCCTTTTTTTTTATTTTTGGAAATCTGAAAAATAAAATTCTAAATATCTGAATCCTCATCTGAATCATTTTCAAATTTATCATAGAAATCATCTATTTCATCAATATTTTTAAAAATTCTAAATGAAATTGAATCTTTCTGCTTTTTTATAAATTCTTCATAATTTCCAGGTAAATATTTTAAAGCCGCTTCTTCTAATATTTGAATTACTGCGTTTTTATATGTGTTATTTTCAATAATATCTTGACTTTCATTTTTCATCAATCTTGTTTTAATATAATATCTTAAAATATTAATACCATCTCTCACTGTGTATGGTTCATCATGTAGATGTGCATTTTGAAGAAAATTTACGCAATATTCTAATATTTCATCTGATGCGAATGGTAAATTATATTTTAAAATTTTAAACTCATCAACTTTATTCGGAAATTCTATATAAATCTTAGGTTGTAAACGAGATTGGATATATTCTGGAATTTCGTATGTACTTGAGTCAGCATTCATAGTGACGCATAACCGAAAATCTGGATGTGCGTAAATTCTTATGCCAGCAATAATACTCTCAACATACCGTCGTCTATCCATCAGAGGAGCAAGTGAAGCCCAACTTTTTTCACTCATTCTATTTCCTTCATCTAACAAACACACACCTCCTTTTACCATAGCAGAGACTAATGAACTCGCTACATATGCTATTTTTGTATCTGAAGCAATCACAGGACTGATTAGCAGATCTTCGGGGCGAGTATCCATAGTACATTGAAACATATATACATCTTTTTCTAGTCTTCTTCCGGCTGCATAAGCAAGTGTTGTTTTGCCTACTCCTGGCTTTCCAAGAATTCGAGGATTGAGAGGTAAATCCTCCTTATCGACAACCATCCATGCAGCTTTTAATTGGTTAATTAAATCATCATTCCCAACCCATTGCATATCAACTTGAGCTGGTTCAGATAAAATCAATTCTATATCAGAAATTTTAACTTTCTCTGGCATAATCTGACTTATATTCTATTCTACTAATTAAGGTTATAAAAGTCCAATATAAATAATTTATCTGAAATTTTAATTTGTAGCAAAGACATAAAAATCTCCTCTTTAGCTCAAATATAAAAGAAATGAATCTATCTTAACTATAACATATCAGAAAGGATTTATCAAGCAAAGATGTCTGGAGATAACATTATTGTTTTAAAATTTGTTTTATTAGGTGACGCCGCGGTCGGCAAGACGTCCTTGATTGATATGTATGCTCACCACCGTTTTAAAGAAGATTATAAACCTACTCTTGGTGTTAATATAGTAGTAAAAGAAATTGACAAGGCGGATGCCCAAATTAGGCTAGTAGTTTGGGATATTGCAGGACAAGATAAATATGATCTTTCGCGAAAAATGTTTTTTCAGGGAGTTGTAGGAGCTCTTTTTGTTTATGATACAACCAGAGATGCCTCACTTCAGAATATTAAATCGAAATGGTTAAAAGATTTAAATGAGTATGGTGACCAAGATTTAGCATATGTTTTAATTGGAAATAAGATTGATTTAGTAGACTCAAGAGTAATATCTAATGAGAGGGGAAAAGAGCTTGCTGAAAAGATAAATGCTAGTGCATTTATAGAAACAAGTGCGAAGAATGGAGATAACGTAGAAGAAGCTTTCAAAAAATTAGTCAACAAGGTTTTGGATAATTTAAAGATTGAAAATTAAAAATTTTATTTCACTTAAAGGTGTTTAATTGAAAAGTCTAGAAACAAAAGTCAAACGAATAATTGTTGGAAAGGTAGAACCCGAAGAAGACTTAACAGATTCTATTATAGAGATGGTAAAAAAACATAATATCAAATTTGGAATCATTAACTGTATTGGAGCATTAAAAAAATTTACAATTGGATTTTTTGAAATCGATACTAAAAAATACAAGTTAGAAACATTTAACGAAAATGTTGAACTGATAACATGTATTGGAAATATTGCTTATAAAGAGGATCAACCAATTATTCACTTACATGTATCTTTAGGTAGAAAAGATTTTACTCTCATAGGTGGGCATTTAAGTAAACCGAGTATCGTTTCGGTTACTGGAGAGGTAAGTATATTTGAAACTGATGAAAAATTAAATCGTGCTAATGATCCTCAATTTGATTTATCACTCTTAAACATTTAAAAATGGTCGATTATTTATGGGAGAAGAAAAGAAGAGAGAATGGGCATTAAAGCTCGCACTATTAGGAGATCCAGCAGTAGGGAAGACTTCCTTAATAGATAAATACATCACTGATTCCTTTAGTGAGAATTACCAACCGACACTGGGAGTCAATATTGTTACAAAAGATATCTACATTGAAGAGATAAATTCTGATATACGTCTTCTTTTATGGGATATCGCTGGACAAGCTAAATATGAGTTAACACGTAAAATGTTTTTTCAAGGATGTTCAGGTGCATTATTTGTTTATGATAAAACACGACATTCAACATATGAAAGTATAACATCAAAATGGCTTGAAGATTTTGTAAACTTTGGCAAGCCCAATGGAGTGTATTTATTAATTGGTAACAAACTAGATTTAAAAGATTCAATTAAAGTATCATCCGAACAGGGAGAAGAATTATCTAAAGAGATTAACGCAACGGAGTTTATCGAAACAAGTGCAAAATATGGAGAAAATGTTGAGATGGCGTTTAAAAAGTTAGTTTTACATATTTTAAATAAAGGTGGAGCTCAAAGCTTTTCAGATAGAAAGAAAATATAGAATATATTAAGAAATAAAATATCAAATTTTATAGAAATGATTGGAGATTACAAAGGATTTGTAAAGAATAAAGTTGTCATAGCGCTTCTCCAAGCTTATCATGATATCCTTGATTATGATGGAATGAAATCAATTCTAAGAGAAGCAGAGATGATGCATATAAAGGATATAGGAGAAAAAGATCCTAATGACACCTTAGACTTTTTTTCTTTTAAAAAAATCATTTCTGCTCAAAATTGTCTATTATATGATTCTTCTAAACTACTTTATGAAATTGGTAAGAAGTTAAGCTTCTACTTATTCCCTTTCGGATTAAAGTTTGAAGAAATAATTAATGAAATAAATAGTTACATTATTACAGAATGGAAAGTTGAGATCTTAGATTATAGTGAAAATGAAATAACTATGCAAGTTGATAGGTGTATATTTTGTTCTGAGATTGGAGTTCCCTGCGATTTGTTTATTGGATTTTTAGTTCAATCATTACAGAAATCATTACCTTCAGATCAAAAAGTAATATATAAAAATGAAAATGAAGATGTAAATAATCCAACTCATAATAATTTTGTAGTAAAATTAAAAATTAAGAAAAGTATTTAATAATCTTTTGATGAAGAATATATAAGCATAATAAATTGAAGAAATCCTTATTTTTGTCTTGAAAAAAAATCTTATAGATCATTTAATAAAGTATTAAATAGACTTACAACAAAATAATAAATTGCATAATGTCGAATGAAGAAGCTAATCTTGATGAACGTGAATTTGTGTATAAAATAGTGATACTTGGAGATGCTGCGGTAGGTAAAACATCTTTGATAAGCCAGTTTGTAGAAGGTTCATTTAATGAGGATTACAAGCCAACCTTAGGAGCAAACATTGTACGTAAAGATGTCAACTTGAATAGCACAAAAGTAAGATTAATCATGTGGGATTTAGCTGGACAAGAGAAATATCAAGTAGTTCGAAGTATGTACTTTCAGGGGTGCCAAGGTGCCCTGCTTGTTTATGATGTAACGCGATATAATACATTAGATAATATTAATACTAAGTGGCTCCAAGACTTTAAAAAATATGTAAAAAAGAAGGGAGTATTTATTTTAATAGGTAATAAAAGTGATTTAAAAGATCAGAGAGTAATTCCTACTGAAAAAGGAAAAGATATGGCATCAAAAATCAAGGCTAGCCATTTTATAGAAACAAGTGCAAAACTTGGAGAAAATATTGAAGAAGCTTTTTCACTTTTAGTGCAGGAAATTTTAGGCAATCATGGTGTTAATCTTTAAAAAATTTTAATAACCTCGGAAAACTCATTTTTGTATCAGTATATTAACAAGCAGTTTTTTTAATATATTCAGATTAAGAGAAAATATTATGAAAGAGACTTCTTATATAGTATCTAAAGCTCCAAAATCAGCTATTAGAGAATTATTTGATCTTGCTTCAGGGCGTTCAGATGTAATTAGCCTAGGTATAGGACAGCCAGATTTTACCACTCCGGAACCAGTATTACAAGGGAATATTGAAGCCTTGAAAAAAAAAATTACTATGTATGCTCCCACAAGAGGAGTTCCAGAATTATTAAAATTAATAGAAGACAAAGTACAAAGAAAAAACAATTTGAATATAAATTGGAAGGATAATATAATTGTTACCAATGGAGCTAGTCAAGCAGTTACATTAGCATTTGCAGCACTTTTTAATCCCGGAGATGAATTAATTATTTCATCTCCGAATTTTGTCTCTTACTTTTATTGTGCACTATTTTTTGGTGTTAAAGTAATAGAGGTTAAACGAAATAAAGATTTTAGTCCTAATATTGAAGGAATAAGAAATGCTATCACACCTAAGACTAAAGCTATGTTGATAAATTCTCCAAATAATCCAACTGGTCATGCATTAACTCCTACAGAATTAAAAGAAATTATTGATATTCTTATTGAAAATGATTTATATTTAATTACAGACGAGGTATATGAGAACTATATTTATGATGGATTTAAACATGTAAGTCCTGCTTCCCTAAATGGTATGTTTGAAAGAACCGTTACTGTAAATGCTATGTCAAAATTATATTCTGCCACAGGCTTCAGAATTGGGTATGTTGTTTCTTCAAAAACTATTATTGATTTAATGGAAAAATATCATCAGTATACGGTGGCAGGAACTAATCATGCTGCGCAATATGGTTTCATTGAAGCATTAAAAATGGATATTAGTTTTTTTGATAAAATCTGGCAGAGTTTTGATAAAAGACGTAATTTAGTATATAGTAGACTTAAAGAAATTGGTTTTGATCTGGTTAAACCGCATGGAGCTTTTTATATAATGCCCTCAACTGAAAAATTTAATCTGACAGGTTCTCAGTTTTCTCAAAGAATTATGAAAGAGCAAGCAGTAGCAATCATACCTGGAAACATTTTCGGGTCATTTTCAGATAATATGATAAGAATATCATATGCTACTGAAATAGAAAAACTTAAAGAAGCAATGCATAGAATTGAGAAATTTGTACTTAAATTATAGAAATTATTAGTTTATAATAACTTGGACTCAATATCTCAATTTTTAAAAAAACAAATTATAATTAGATTATTTTCCTTTAAAGATAGCTTTCCCTGGACCTTTTTTCTTAAAAGATTCAATTCCAATTGTTATATCCTTTGTCTCGAAAAGTTTAGGGACAATTTCTAATAGTAATTTATCAGATTTTTCTAAACCATGCTCATAATACTCTCTTAATAGCCTTTTTATCGTATTAAAAGCAATTGTTGGACCATTTGACTGAAATTTCATAAATTTAACAGCTTTTTTAATGAGTTCTTCCTCTGGTAAAACTCTATTTATAACATTCCATCTTTCTAACTTTTCAGGTTTAATAAATCGACCACTTAGTGTGATTTCTTTAGCTCTAACCATCCCAGTTCTCTGAGCTAGTCTCTGAACACCACCCCCTAATGGAATAATTCCTATTAATACTTCAGCTGCCGCAAATTGGGCATTTTCACTAGCCCAAATATAGTCACATGCTAAAGCCAATTCAAAACCCCCCCCAATGCACATACCTTTTACAACAGCCATTGTAGGATATGGTAATTGCTCTATTCGATTTATAACCCCTAAAAACACATTTAATGTTTTTTTCATAGACACTTCATTCATATTCTGAAACAACGCGACATTTGCTCCAGCTGAGAAATTTCCTTCATCAACTTTAAAGAGAAGTGCTCTAATATCTTGGATTTCCAATTTATTTAATATTATTTCTATTTCTTCTATAAAATCAGAATCTAATAAATTCAATGGTTTGTCCATAAAAGTTATTAAACCTAATTCACCATCTTTCTCAAATTTCATTTTAACCAAGTTTTTCACGCCTTTAATTTCTAAAATATTTATTTAGTATAAGTATTCAAAAGAGCTTTAGTTAATAATTCTGTTGCTTTAAAAACTTGATCTAAGGAGATGCATTCATTTATTTTATGTACAATATTTGGATTACCAGGACCAAATATTATAAAGGGAATTGGATTATCTGAGCTTACAAAATTTACAGCATCTGTAGCATATGATAATCCAACACATTTCATATTACTAATTTTCCTTAAATTTAGGATAAATGGATGATTTAAATCACTTTGTAGAGACGGATGTCTCTTTGTTATTTCCACTTCTACTTTACACGATGCTGATTTAATATTCTTCAAATTTTTAATCACAATTTCATGGTCTTGTTCAGGAATTAATCTGAAATCAACTTCTAATTCTGTAAAATCAGGAACAACATTAATTTTTGTCCCTCCACTAATCTTTCCAATATTTAGTGTTGAATGCCCTAAAACTTTATTTTGTTTTGGTTCTAAGCAAGCATAAAGCTGTGGAACGATATCCAAAACAGCTTCTATGGCATTTTTACCTTCAGTTGGCATAGAACCGTGTGCAGATTTGCCATAAATTTTTAAAATAACCCATAAAAGTCCTTTTTCAGCAATACCTATATTTAAATTAGTTGGTTCAGCTATTATTAACAATTCTGCATCATTTGTATATCCCTTTTCATTTAATACGAGAGAACCAGACATTCCAGTTTCTTCATCGGCAGTGCCTAGGAAAATTAATTCATATTTCTCCATAAAATGTTTATTTGACTCTAAAATCTTCATTACTCCTATTAAAGAAGTTATTCCACCTTTCATATCAGCAGAACCTCGACCGTATACTTTACCATCAACAGCTTTCGCAGAGAAGGGAGGATACCTCCATTTAGTTTGATCTCCTGCTGGTACAACGTCAAAATGTCCTGCTAGTAATATCTTCTTTTTTCCTGAGCCAATTCTAGATATTAAGTTATGGAGTTGTACAC
>JAHPYZ010000094.1:0-566 GCA_019058425.1 Promethearchaeota archaeon | reverse complement strand
GTTGTACACCGTTTTTCATATGAGTAATAATCTTATTATCAAAACCATCTTCTTCTTTGAAAACTTCATTCACCATAAAATCCACTACTCCTTCCGTTTTTCCTGGTGGATTGTCAGTAGGAATTTGGATTAATTTCTTCAAAATAGAGAATAATCTTTCTTTGAGAGAGTTAGACATTTCCATATTAAAAGAAATATTTTTATTAAAATAAATAATATTTGATTATTTTAAACATGAACTAATCAAATCTATTCATAATTAACTTCAAATATTCTTTAAGGAAATATTTCAGCACTTTTACTTATAAAAAATGTTGGTGCCTAAAGATAATGAAATAAGATCAAAATATGAATAGAATATTCAAATTCCGCAAAAAATTGAAAATATTTATATATCAAAATTAGTTATGCCTAAATAGTAAATAAAAAATTTCAGGTGAAATTAAAAGTGAAGGTAGTAGAGATGAATAATCAAAGAAATTCTAAATTTTATAAGAAAATAACCCCGGAACTTTATCAAAACCTTGTGGATTATAGAAAAAATCATCCCATAAAGACTATAATGT
>JAHPYZ010000093.1 GCA_019058425.1 Promethearchaeota archaeon | reverse complement strand
ATTCATAGGTACTTTTAAAAGATTTATTTCTCCATTACCTTTTGATATTATCCCATCTGGTTTTAGAATTGAAACTTCTATTTTATTATCTTCAGGTACCCATTGAATAATTGAAAAATCTCGAATCAGTTCTTTACTATGATATGACGCATATATTTTATTATTATTTAAATCTATAGAGTTAATCTTGATATTCATTAAATCTTTTAACCGAATTATCTGATTTTCTTTTAATTTTTCTCCATCAGAGAAAGAAATTAATATAGTCAACTCGTTGTTTCTTGACATGCATTTAATTCTTCTTTTCCCTCTTATTGGTTCTGTTGGATGTAGTAAAGGTTCTGCTAGATACTCATTTTCAAGAATATTGTCAATGGTAATTAAAATAGGGTCTTCAACATAAAAATATCGATTAGAGATTTCATCTATAAAGTTTTTATTTTTTGAATATAGCCAATTTACTGAAAACGTTATCCCTGTTTGGGACATACCAAGATCTAGTAATGTATCTCTTAATGCTTCTGGTTTTATCCCACGTTTTTTAAGGGATTGTAAACTCCATGTCCTCGGGTCTTCCCATCCTTGATAAATTCCATCTTGAATATTATTCCTTGATTCAGTTTTGCTTAATTTCATATCGCTAAAATTAAGTCTACCATAATATAGTAACTCAGCTTTCTTCCACCTAAAATGATCCCAAATGAATTCTTCAATAATACCTTCTTTAACTAAATCAATACCTCTTAATATATGAGATGCACCTATTAAATAATCATCAATAGCCCACGAATACTCTAACATTGGCCAAACTGTATATTTATTACCAACTCTTGGATGTTCTGCTTCAGAAATCCTCATAATAATTTGATCTCGTAAGGCAGGATCTTTTTGATCCATTCCTGTTTTTAACCTTACTACCGCTTGGCCTTCATGATATTCCTTTTTGAGCATAGTATTCCATTCTTCTAAGTTCTTTTTGACTGATTGATTCCTATGTGGGCAAGCTTTTTTGACCTTCTTAAATTTTTCTCTAAATTCATCAGCAGGACAAAAACAGACATAAGCTATATGATCTTTAATTAATTTTTCACAATATTCATAAAATATTTCTAAACGATCACTCTTATAGTATATTTTAGTATATTTTACTCCTAACCAATCTAAGCCTTCCTTAATTAAATCAAAGGCTTCAGGTAATACATATTTTGCTTTAGGACTATCTCGTAATGATTTTGGGCTTCCGATAGTATCATCATAAAAAAGAACAAGATCACCGTTGTATTTTTTAACATATTCATCGTTTAGTATTATCATTCTTGCGTTACCAATATGTAATGCTCCACTTGGATAAGGAGCTAAACGCATTATCACTTTATCAAATTTAGAAACGTTGGGTAACTCTGGTAGCTCTTTTTTCTCTTCTATTTTCTCTTTACTATCTAATGCATGAGGATCTATCTCTAATAATTTCAATTTTTGTTCTTCAAGATTCATTTTTAAGATTTTAGAAATGATATCATCCAATATAGGAATAATCAGTTTTGCTTGAGAACGCATATCGGGTCTTGTTGCCATAAGTTTTCCCATTATAGCTTTTTTATTTGGTTTCCCATCAAATTTAACTGCGTTCTTTAAACCGCTTAACAGAAGTATCTTTCTTATTTCTTCATCTTTCATTTAGTATCTTCATCTAGTCAATTTTTTAATGTTTTCAATTCTTCAATTTTAGTTTTCATCTCACGAATTCCATTTCTTAGTATATTTTTTGCTATAAATGAAGTCTCTTCTTTTTCTTTGAGATTTAAGATCCTTGATTTTAGAGAACATGCTTCCAAAAGTGTGTTATTATTATTTGAAGATGATTCTTTAATTATTACATCAAGAATATGTAATGCTAATTGAAGTTTTCCCTGTTTAAATAGATTTTCTGCGTGAGAGAGATATTTTTCTTCATGATTAATTTTTAAAAACTCTTCAGCTAGCTCTTTAAATTTAGCAGGGAAGAGATCGGTTGGATTTCCCGTAGCATACCACCCATTTAAAAGCCTATAGACAGCATGTATTGCAAATCGGTAACAACCATATGAGGGAGTCAAATATTTATACTTTTTAAACTTCTCCGGATAAATATCAAGCATCTCATGATAGATTTCTTCGAACCATTTTCCCTCATTTAAACGTTTTACTACTTCATCGTATAAAAAATGCATTACTTCTAATCTAATTGATAAAGCTTCTCGAACATCTGTTTTACCTTCTATAAGTGGCCCATGACCAGGTGCTAAATATTCAGCATCTTTTTCTATCATTTTTTCCATGGCTATTGCCCATTGTTTAGGGTAACGTTGCACTTTAAAGGGATTTCCGATGTTAGGAAATGTGGGATTGGATACTAACTCTCCAGGAAATAAGACTTCCTTTTCAGGAAAAAACATCCATAAGCAGTCATCTGTTTCTCCTTTATCATGATAAAGCTCAAAAGAATAGTTACCTAATTCAAATTCAAAATTATTATTTCCATGGATGATTATTGTTGGATTGAGAGTATCGTGCGCTGAAACACCATCTTTTGGTATATTTCCAAATTGTTGACTATTTATCCAACTGTGATACCTATCTAATTCTCTATATTTCTCAAATCTATATAAAATATTTTCGTGTGCAATAACTTGAGGCATCTCCCAACCTTTGTTCTTTATTTCTTTAATGATCGAAGCGTATCCTAAACAATGATCAAAACGTCCATGTGAATAAATAATAAATTTTATTGGTTGAATTCATTGTTATTCGTTGAAATTATCAGTTTATTTATTGGAAAGGTTTTGAATAATAGTATTAGCTTCTTTCATTATTCGTTCAATCATATCTTTGACAGATGGTATATCATGAATAAGACCTACACTTTGACCAACTGAAACTACACCAACATCTAAATTCCCTTCCTCATACATCATCTTAGATTTAGCACCAGCAGCAGCATTAAATATTTCCATTTGGTTACTTTTCGAATTCTCTAACTCGATAACTTTCTGCGCTGCTTGATTACTCCATACTCGATGAGTAGCATTAAGTGAGCGCATAATAATCATAGTATCATAGATCGAAGCTTTTAAGAAAGCTTGTTTTAAATTTTCATGTATAGGACATTCTTGAGTAGCCATGAGACGAGTTCCTATAAGTGCTGCTTGTGCACCTAATGCTAAAACTGCAGCTACACCTCTACCATCTGAGATACCACCTCCCGCTACAACGGGAATGTCGATAGCATCAATCGTGGCAGGAGTCAATACTAATGTCCCAATATCATAACGTCCTGTTGCACCACCGTTTTCCCAACCAACTACTTCCACAATATCTGCACCTAATGAAGCTGCCTTTTGCGCATATCTTGTACCTGCACATTTGTGGATCCAAGTGACATTATGATCCTTAAATAAAGGAATATATTTATCAGGTGCTTGATGACCAGAAGTCTCAATAATTTTAACTCCCTCATCTAGCATTACTTTTACGTGATCAATCTGTTTAATTGGTTTTAACATGGGAAATAAATTTACATTCACAGCAACTGGTTTATTTGTTAAAGATTTAAGCTCTGTAAGTGCTTCTCGTAATTCTTCTGGTTTTCTGTACATCACAGAAGCCATGATTCCAAGGGCACCTGCATTTGAACATGCAGCGGCAAAAGAAGGATAACTTATATTCATCATATTCCCACAGAAAATAGGATGTTCTAATCCTAACATTTCTGTAACTTTTGTTTTTACCATATATCTTCCACTTTTTCTAATTGTTATATGATTTTAATTTAAATTAATTAATAGAATCTATTATGATATTTCATTTTCTTGATTTTTTATTTTAAATTAAATAAACTAATTATATCATCAACCTTAATTTCTGATAAATCATTTATAATTAGTTGAGCTCCGATTAATTCTTCCTTACTGTGAGTAGTTTTAAGCGCAATCGATCTCATTCCGGCTCTTTTCGCCGCTTCTATGCCGACTGGTGCATCTTCAATGACAATACAATTTTCTGGATTTATGCTTAAAGCATCTGCAGCAATTAGGAATACATCTGGCTCAGGTTTACTTTTTTTAACCTCAGCTGCAGTAATAATTACATCAAATAGTTCTTTAATTTTTAAACTGTTTAAAAGAAGATCTACATTCTCAGAAGGTCCGCTTGACCCTACAGCTAATTTGAATCCCCTCAATTTTAAATCGGTTAAAATTTTGATAACTCCAGGTAAAGGTTTTAAATGATCTTTTACCATTTCTCGATAAATTTTTTCCTTAAATTTAGCCCATTGTTCAATAAGATCTTCATCTACTTCTGAACCTACCAATTTCCGAGTGATAATGGGTGATTGTTGACCAAATGTACTTTCGAAAAGCTCTCGTTTAAATTCAATTCCGATTTTTTTTCCTAGTTCAACCCAACTTTCAAAATGAATAGGACCTGTATCAGCAAGTACTCCATCCATATCAAAAATAACGCAAAAATCAGATTGACGATATTTCAAAATCACAGTATTATTAAATTCTATAATTAAAATCTTAGGATAATAATAAAAAAAGTAATGAATTAATTATTTATGCTTTAACTCTAGATTATGTAATTTTTTCCTTCCGTAAAAACCAAGTAATACCAATTAAAGGTATTAACACTGAAAGTAGGATAACCATAAGATTAAAACTAGGAATTACGGATTCAGTTGTTTTTACTATTGTTACTTGTGAATATCCTATATTTCCATTTGTATCGCTTGCATAAAATCGGAGATCATGAGCACCTCCAGGTAAGATGTCCCAGAGTATCTGATCTATTTGACCTGAAAGGCCACATGAATGATTTGTAATTCCATTATCAAGCGTATACCAAATATCATCTAAGAAATCATCAATTGCAATAATAGTAAATGATGGAGCAATATCACCAAATTCTTCATTTTGATGTGGTGAATTTATAATAATAATTGGTAGAATTTTATCTAATCTAACAGATACATAATCAGATACAATTATTCCAGATGAATCATTGATGTAAAATGTAATAATTGCACTAGCACTGCTAATTAAATCCCAAGCACCTTGATTTAGAGTAGAGTTAGTTGTGAAGAAATATTTAGTTGTAGAACTATCGAGAATGTACCACATAGAATCTGGAACACCAGCATCAATTTCGATTACGAATGGAGGTGCATTCCCTCCCAACATTTGGTTTTCTTCAGGTGAAATTATGGAAAAAGCTGGGGGATCCCACCAGAGGGGATAATCATCCTGTGTACCAGCATTACCTCCGATATTTGTATATGGCGTGTCTCCAATCCCATCATCGTTAGTATCATTACCAACATAATCACCCCAGTAATTTCCTATCATTCCATTATCCCATTCATTTAAAATACCGTCATCTATTGCGTTTTCTAAGTTACCTGTAAAATTATTGCTGTAAATCGTATTAAAGTTAGTATCATCATGAAGAAATATTCCAGAGTAGTTATTTCTTTTAATATCATTTGTTATGACATCATTACTATCACACCATCTACTCACAAATATTCCACTTCTGTCATTTTCAATGATTTGATTTTCTGAAATAACATTATCATTAGAATTTTCAGAAAAAATTCCATGATCTTTATTATTGGAAATAATATTCTGAGTAATTGTATTGGATGATGCCCCGAATAGATTTATCCCATAATGATGATTACTAGATATATTGTTTTCTGCGACTATATTAAAGCTGCCGCCCAAATTAAGTCCATGGCCTCCGTTATTTAATATAGCATTATCAGTTATGTTATTATTCTGTCCACCAACATACATACCATAATTAATATTTTCAATAACTGTATTTTCTATAATTCGATTTTCTTCCCCCCACAGACTAATTGCACTGTAATAACATTTTGAAATTGTGCTACCTTTCATTGTATTATTTTTACCTGAATAAAATTGTACTCCATAACTAGAGCAATTGAATACATTACAGTTCAAAATTTTATTATAGCTGCAATTATCTAAAATTATTCCATATTTATTAAAGGATGATGTAATATTAGAAAAGATATTGTTATTACACCTGAATGCTGTTATCCCTATATAGCAATTAGAAAAGTCAAAATCTTTAATCGATGAATCATCACAATCTACAAGAATTAACTGCCCTGCATCCGAAAAAGTCATAGAATCTAGGCCAGTTTTATTAACATGGTAATAAAGTGGTTTACTATTCACCAAATTTGACGTATCGATACTGTTTAGATACATATCTTTAATTTCTCCTGCAATTCCTAAACCACAATTGAACATCTGATTATTTGTTAAATTATGTCCGTTACCTGAACTTAAAAATATGCCATATGAACCAAAATATGTAATATTATTGTTATTTACAGTAATATTATTAGAATTAAAAAGAACTATTCCTGAATCTGAGAAATTTGAATTAATAAATGTATTATTTTTACATAATTCCATTGAAGCTCCAATGGAACAATTTGAAATATCAAGATTTGCCACCTGAGAATTATTACACTGTATTAGGAGAACTTGACCTGCATTTGTAAAGTTTATAGGGTTTAAATTTGATTTATTGTAATAGACATAAAGCGGTTTACCATTAACTAAATTATTGGTCTCAATTATATTTGTTTCTGCCCATACAGGTGATTCAGCATAATAATAAAGTCCACATCCTTTCATTGTATTATTTGAAAATTTATTATTCACCCCAAAAATCCACTGTAGGTAAATCCCATATTGAATATCATTAAAGGTATTATTATAAAATAGGCTATCTGAAGCATCATTTGTAAGTTCTAAGCCATTTCTATTATTATGAAATGAGTTTTTTGAAACATTATATTGAAATCCCTGACTAATTGATAATCCCGCATTGTTATCTTTAAATTTATTATTACTAATAGTAATATCCTGACTGTAGCTGAAGGATACTCCCACAGAATTATTAATAAAAGTGTTGTTGACAATTTTCGCGTCTATTGCATCCCAAATATCAAGTCCTTGACCAGCATTCATAAAAGTACAATTTTTAATTATGAATCGTACATTAGAATCCATGATCCAGATACATGCTTGGTAGTCATATCCTATCATAGTAAGGTTTTCAATAACATAAGGATCACTAACAGTTCCTGATCCTGAACACCAAGGTTGTTGTGCTGCTGTTGACCAATTTATAGAACCCGACCAATAAGGTGCTGTATCATCAATTATAATTGTTGTATCTTTTAAAACCCAATATCCTGAGCTTTTTAAATCATATCTAGATATATCTTTTGTGATACTTTCAGATCTAACCATTTGTTGACGGAAATCAATGAATTTGATATTTAGTAAAGAGAGCATAGCCCCAATTATTAAAATATTAATTATTTTTTTTTGTTTGGATTTCATTTCGATATACCAACATTCTGTTAATTAATTGTCATTTGGTTAATATCCTATTTAATTATTATGTATCTTAAGTTATAGAAATATTACAAAAAAGTAATTTTGAAAAATAATTAAATGGAGAATTTAAATATAAAAACATCATAGTGTAAGATATAAGATTAAAAAAAGCGAAATGATAATGATGGTAAAAACCAAAATCAAAATTATATTTGTATCACTCCTAATTCTATCTGTTTTAAATATCTTCTCGTATCAAATCTTCAATAATAGCGTGAATTCCAACAGATTTAGCGAAAAAAATGATAATTTTGTTTTAAAAACTGCTAATTATTGGAACCTTACAGGAACACCAATTTATATAGATGATACAGCAGTTGGTACTTATGATTGGGCAACTATTAATGCAACTTACGATTGGTGTAAAGGTTCTGGAACTAAATCAGATCCATATGTCCTTGAAAATATTTTAATTGACGGATTAAATTCAGATAATTGCATTGAGATTTGGTATTCAAATGTTTATTTTATTATAAGAAATTGTACAGTATATAATTCTCCCGATTCTGGTATGTATTTATATGATGTTTATAATGCCAAAATCCATAACAATACAGTTCATTCCAATTTTGAAGGTATCTTTTTCCAAGGTGATGGAGATTATAACAATGTTACTAACAATATCGTTAGAGACAACGGTCGCACAGGAATTGTTTTTGAATCCTTCAATGATTATTGCATCATTCATAATAATACCGCTATTAATAACAATCAGCATGGAATTGTCCTAAGGCAAGAATGCATAAATAACACAATATCAAACAATTATGTTAAAGACCATATCTATAGTGGAATTCTTCTTCAACATGAAAGTAATAATAATACCGTTGTTGAAAATACTGTTCTTAGAAATGCCTTTGCTGGAATGTGGGTATATTATAATAGTAATGATAATATAATAAAAAAAAATAATTTTTCTAGCAATATTGGATATGGGATTGAAATTGAGGAAAGTAATAACAATACGGTAAGCGAGAACACAATATATAATAATACCATTTACGGAATTGAATTTAGTAGTTGGGACAATCCAACTCAGTGGACGGTTAATAATAAAATTATTAGAAATAATATTACTAATAATGCACTTGCAGGAGTTCACTTGGATCAATATAGCATTAACAACTCGGTATATCTTAATAATTTTATAGATGATAATATTAATGCCTATGATGAGGGTATAAATAATACTAATTCTTGGGACAATGGTGCAATAGGTAATTACTGGGATGATTATTCTGGGCTAGATGATGATGATGATGGTATAGGAGATACTGTATACACAGATATAGGCGGTACTGTTGGTGCTCAAGACAATTTTCCTATTTGGTGGGATGCACCGCGATTCTCTATTGTTTCACCATCGATGAGCGAACAATTTGGCGATATTGCTCCATCTTATAGCATATCTCTTGATGGTGGATATAATGATACAATGTGGTACACTTTAAATAATGGAATAACAAATCAAACATTTACTTCTCTAACAGGAACAATCAATCAGAGTTTATGGAACAATACAGCAAGAGGATTAGTAACCCTTAGATTTTATATAAACGATAGTCGAGGGTTTATGTCATACAAGGAAGTTATAGTTGAAAAGATACGAATTGAGAAATATTGGTATCTTGATCCTTTTATCATTGATGATAAGGGTGGAGGTGATTACACGTGGGAAGAAGCTACTTCTTACGATTGGTGTTCAGGAAGTGGTACTATATCTGATCCATATTTTATTGAATATGTGAAAATAGATGGAAAAAATTCAAGCAATTGTTTGACGATAAAAAATTCAATTGCAGCATTTGTTATCAGCAATAGTTCTTTTTATTACTCAAGCGGTGGAACTTTTGATGGAGGAATTGTATTAAATAATGTAACGAATGGATTAATTATCGATAGCAACTGTTCATTCAATAAAGGGAATGGTATTGTTTTGAGTTATTGTCAATATATTATTATAACGAGAAACTCTATAAATTTAAATAATAAAAGTGGGATTTTTCTGTTCTATAGTGACCATAATTTAATTTTTAATAATGGTGAAACCATCAACAATAACACTCTTAATGGAATCCTATTGCTTTATAGTGATTATAACAAAATAACCAATAATATTATTAATAACAATGCTGTAGGTGTATATCTTCAAGAAGCGAATTACAACAATATCACTAATAACGATCTATTTAACAATATTATACCTTATAATCTTGTTAGTGGAATATATAATATTATAGAAGATATTTCATTTCCAATTGAACACCCTGATTTCCCTTTTGATATAGTGATAATTATTTTGATTATTGGGCTAGTTGCTATTGCAATTACTGGGAGCGTATTGATTATAAAAAAGAGAAGATCGTTTTCGGGAGTTAAGGCAAAAGAGATAAGTGAGAAAAAAAAGGGGAAAATTAGAGCTAAACTTGAAGAAAAATTAGAGTTTGTGGATTATCTTATTAGGGAAAGGAAAATTGAATTAGCTTATAAAAATTTAGGAAAAATACAAGATACCGCAGATATGTATGCTTTCTTTGATATTTTCAATAGAGCTATGGAAAAGGTTGAACAATGTAAGGAAATTCAAGGAATAGCTAAGCCAGTAATAACCGAAGAAGTTATTACTACCAAAGATATGAAAGGAGAAGAGAAAAAATATAATCTATTTATTAGTTATTCTACTGTTGACAGAGATTATTTTCAAATTAAAAGAATTGAAAGAGAGCTAAAAAAATATCCTAATATCAACCAAATCTCATATTGGGAAAGAGATAGCAAAGCAAACATAGTAGAATTTATGGATGAAACACTTGAAGTAAGTAACACATTTCTACTCTTTTGTAGCGAACATTCTATAAAATCTAAAGCTGTAAAAGATGAATGGCAAGCAGCTTTCCAAATGAGAAAAGAGGGTTTAATAAAACTTATTCCTGTATATGAAGAACAAAAGCATATTCCAAAGATATTATGGCACTTACTCAATGTCAAATATGAGAAAGATAATTTCAACGATTTTATTAAAAATCTCTATAATGAAATTATGAGAGAATATTAGTATAAACTTTCTTTTTTTATTCTTTTTGTATTAGATTATGTTTTTAATCTTGAAAAATATTATACTATATTAATATTCAGAGTAAGCAATCATTTAATAAAAATTAGTATTATATGTCTATTAAGGCCTGGTAGTCTAGTATGGATAGGGCGCTGGCTTGCGGAGCCAGATATCGAGGGTTCAAATCCCCCCCAGGCCATTTTTTTAAACTCTTCAACTAAGTTTTTGAAATTTATTCAATATAATTGAGGATTTCTGATATATTAGCAATCTTTCTTAGATTTGATACATCGATTTCTTTTTCAAATGGAAATTTATACTTTCTTTCTAGTAAAATTGATTGAATGTTCACTCGTTCAGCTCCAATAATGTCAGCATATTCGTCTCCACACATAATAACAGATTTAGGTTGGTCTTCTAATCCCAATTTCTTAAGAGTATGAATAAAGATATTAGGATCTGGTTTTTTTTTCCCAAATTTTGCTGAAGTAGTGATAAAATTAAAATATTTTAATAAATCATGCTTTTTAAGCATATTTTTTATTGTATTATGGTTAGGATGATTAGAGATTAAAGCAATTTTTATGTTTCTCATAGCTAATTCTTTTAATGTCTCTTTAGTATTTTCAAAAGGTTCCCATTCTTCTTCTTCACACGAATGATAAAGCTCTGCTAATTCTTTATAGTTAGTCTCTGTTAATAAATCTAGATTTTTAATATTATCCTCGTTTTTGAGTGATTCCAAGACATCCTGAAAGATTATGCTTGTAGGGAATTCCATTTTTGTTTTAATACTCTTTCTAAAGAAATGTTGTCTTTTTGTGCTAAACTTCTTTATGAATGCTTCATTTGTTAAGTTATCGTTCCAAACTTGCTTCTCTTTTAAGATTCCAATCGATTTAATTAAACCTTCCCTAAAGCATTCATAGTACTTCTCGACAGAAGGATTATCAAAATAGAATAATGTAAAACCAAAATCAAAAATTATTCCTTTAATCACCATCGGTTAATTATATTAAAAATTGATTCTCAATTTTAATTTAACCAAATTAAAATCTAAGTATGGTATCTTTCGTTTCTGTTAAATACTTAATAACAAACAAATTATTAACATAGGCATTTAATATTAGTGAGGATAAAAATGTCAATTGATAAATGGCTTTCTGAAAAAGATACTAAAGAGGAGAGAATGAAAAGAGAAGCTGCATTTAAGCGTCTTTCGAAGGATGAAGTTGAAGATTTGAAAAAGCAGAAAATTCGAGATATGGTAAAAAAAGAGAGCCAAAAATCAGGTGAAGTTTTGGAGGAGGATAAGATACTAAATAAAGTGCTTGAATTTAAAGAATGGTTAAACAAGAGAACTTATCTAAAAGGAGATATTGATAAAATTGAAACATGGATAAGGAATTTATCTTCAACTGTTAATTCTGTGATTGTGCAAGAATCAATTAAAAGTGATGAAAAAAGAGAAATAATTAAAAAATATAAAGAAATTCCACCCAAACTTCTGGATGAGAAAACTAGAATTGCACTAAATAAGAAAATTTATGGGACAAAAAGAACTAATTCAGATAACTACTATTTAAGAAAGTTGAAAAGTCTTATCCAAGAAAAGCTAAAAGAAGGAGAATATTACGAGATTTTAGATAAAATAATCAAAAAATTCTAACATAATCCGTAAAATTCAAAATACTTTTTATTATACCAATTTTTATAATTTTATATTAAGAATTAGATACCTTTTGCATCTATTAAATGTGGCTTATCTGTCCTATAGCTGGCGTGGGTAAAAGATTGCAACCTTTTACCTATTCTAAGCCGAAAGCGTTTTTGAAAATAGCAGGGAAAAGATTAATTGATCATATTCTCATAAAATTGAAAAACTCATTTCCAAAAGGTACTAATATTTGTTTTATAGTTGGTTATAAAAAGCGACAAATAACTGAATATCTTAAGAAAACTCATTCAGATTACTTCAATCTCCATTTTATTGAGCAAGAGCCATTAGGATATGAAGCAGATACCCCATTCTTTAGTGGTCTTGGAGATGCTATTCTTCTAGCTAAAAGTCTTACCCAACATGATGACAGTTTCATATTTTTGAGTGATAGACTTCCTATAGAAGATTACTCACAAATTTTATTGAATTTTCATCAAGATATTTGTGATGGTGTAGTAAATGTTAAACAAGTAGAAAATCCAGAATTTTACGGTGTAATTGAATTAGACGAAAATGGAACGATTAAGACTATTGTGGAAAAACCAAAAGATCCTAAATCAAATTATGCGGTATCAGGAGCTTATTTATTTGGAATGAGTATGACAACTCGATTATTTGAGTTATTAGAGGAACAAAGTAAAACTCATTTAGAAAATGGGCAGGAACACCAATTAACACCAATTGTACAGAATTTAATCGAAGAAGGTTTTAAATTAAAAATAAATGAAATGAAAGGAGATATACTAGACTTTGGTCGCCCTGAAACTTTAATCGCGGGAAATCGTCTTTTACTTGCAGAAATTAAAGTACAAGATCCCACATACGAGAATTTGTTTCAATCTACTAATATAGTTGATTCAAAAATCGTTCCCCCCGTTTTTATTGGAAAAAATACTAAGATAACTGATTCAGTTATAGGACCAAATGTATCTATTGGTGATGATGTAGTTTTAGAGAAATGTATATTATCAGAATCAGTAATAGGTGATGGAGCAAATTTAAAAAAAATAATTTCTTCAGAGAGTATTGTTGGAGATTATTCAATCTTAGAGGATTTAATCAAGAAAAGTATTACAATAGGTGATTCTTCCTATATCACTACTTCTAATATGAAGTCATTTTAATTATAAAAAAAAATAATTAGAATAATTTTGAATGGAATTATTTAAATTTAGGTCTTAAATCTTGCCAAGGTGCAATTTCTTCAAATGCTTGAGACACTTGTAGCACAAGTAGATCTTTAAATCTATTACCAACAATTTGCATACCTATTGGTAAACCTTCACTTGACCATCCACATGGAACAGATGCCGCAGGATGACCTGTTATGTTGAATGGGAAGGAGAATGGCATCCATGCTGTTGGGGATACATTTTTTCCATTGATTTTTGGTGGAAACATAATTCCTAGTTCAAAAGGAGGTATGGCTATTGTTGGAGTTATTAGAATATCATAGTTTTCAAAGAATTTATAAAATATTTCATAAATTTTGGTGCGTTGGCTCATAGCTCTCATTACATCAAGAACAGAATAGCTTAAGCCTGCTTTCACCAGTTTAACTAATTCGGGATCAATCTTTTCTTCCCATTCCTTGAATTTAGGCTTTAAATCAAAAGCATAATCAGCGGTATAGAGTGTATAAAAAGGTATTTCTGGCTTTCTCATTTTAAAACTTGCTTTTTCAACAGTCCAACCTAATTCTTCAAATTTTTCAGCAGAATTAATTACATTTTTCTCAACTTCTGGGTCAATCACTTTTGCATATCCTAAATCAATGGTATATCCAATTTTTAAATTATTCGGTTTTTCAAAAACGAAATCAGAATATTTAATGTTTTCCTCTGGTAGACTGTACCGATCTCCATCATGAGGTCCTTTTATTGCATCTAACATTAACGCTGCATCTCTTACGTATCTTACTATAGGACCTACATGAACATAAGATTCAGCATGAAGTTCTATTCTAGGATAGACTGGAACTCTCCCAAAACTTGTCTTATGCCCGAAAACACCACAACAACCAGCAGGGATTCTTACTGAACCTCCACCATCATTTCCTAATGCTAAAGGTCCTAAACCTGATGCTACAGCAGCCGCTCCCCCACCAGTAGAACCTCCGGGAATTCTGTCTGTTTTCCAAGGATTCCGTGTTTTACCAAATATAAAATTATGTGTTACACCAGCATATCCAAATTCAGGTGTATTTGTTTTTCCAAGAAGTACAATTCCAGCATTTTTCAATCGATTTACAGCAACGTCATCTCGCTGAGGGACATTATGTTCATAAATCAAACTGCCGAAAGTAGTTCTAATATCTTTAGTTAAGAATAAATCTTTGATAGAAGTGGGAATTCCATGTAATAATCCTAATTTTTCACCACTTTCAACAGCTTTATCAGCTTTTTTTGCCATTTCCCTTGCGAGATCGAAGGTTGGAGTGCAATATGCGTTTATAATCGGATTAATTTTTTCAATCCTTTCAATGATTATATCAGTAATTTCTTGTGAAGTTAATTCTTGTCTTAATATCGCATCTTTCATGTCATAAGCAGACATGAAACAAATATCTTCTTTATTCATTTTCATCATTACAACATTGTTCTAAAAAATATATTAATATAAAATTTGATTAAGAACAATATAAATGATCACAAAATGTAGAGAATTTTAAAAGCTGAACAAAAATTTAATTAAAGGTAGGTTTCACATCTTGCCATGGAGCAATTTCTTCAAAAGCTTTTGAAATCTGAAGAACTTTTAAGTCATCTAACCGTTTTCCTAGGATCTGCATTCCAATTGGTACTCCTTCATTTGACCATCCACATGGAATAGAGGCTGCAGGATGTCCACTCAAATTAAAAGGGTAAGTAAAAGGTAACCATGCTCCTGCTTCTACTTCTTTTCCATCAATATTTTTAGGAAACTGAAGATCTAAATCAAAACTAGAACAAGCGAGAGTAGGAGTTATCAAAATATCAAAATTGTTGAAAAAACGAGAAATTTCCTCATAAACCATTTCTCTTTGAATTTCAGCCCATTTCACATCATCTATAGAGTAATTTAATCCAATCTTCACTACTTCAATTAATTGAGGATCTAATTTATCTCTCCATTGGTCTAAATAAGGTTTTAACCTATGAGCAAAACTAGTCGTCCATAAAATCCAATGGGTATTTAAAGGTTTCTGTAATTTAATGTCACTTTTCTCTACTGGCCAGTTAAATTTTTCAAATTTCTCAATACCTTTCATAACTGCTTCTTTTACTTCAGGGTCTAAAGCTTTGGTGAATCCAAGATCAAATGAGAACCCAATCTTCACCTTATTGGGGAGGTCTTTTAACTTCTCTAAATAACTATAATTTGGTTTAGGTAATGAATATCGGTCTAGATAATGCTCCCCAGCCAATACATCAAGCATTAATGCAGCATCTTGAACATATCTTACAATAGGTCCTTTATGAACTAAAGTACCTAATGAACCAACAACTTTCATATCTTCATGTGGTACACGCCCAAAAGTTGGTTTGAGCCCATATACTCCACAAAAACTACTCGGAATTCTTATCGAACCACCACCATCCGATCCTGTAGCTAATGGCCCTAAACCAGACGCTACAGCAGCAGCAGCCCCACCACTAGAGCCTCCGCAAGTTTTTTCCAAATTCCAAGGATTTTTTGAAACTCCAAAAATCAGATTATCTGTTACTCCTTTATATCCTAAAGATGGAGTATTGGTTTTTCCTAAAATTATAGCTCCAGCATCCTTTATTCTTTTAACAATAATGTTATCTCTTTTAGGGATAAAATTTTCATAAATTTTGCATCCCAGAGTTGTGCGAATTCCTTTTGTAGATTCCAGATCTTTAAAAGATGTCGGGATTCCATGCAATAATCCCAAATTCTCTCCATTTCTATTGGTTTTAACTGCCTTATCTGCTTTACTTGCCATATCTCGCGCTAGATCGAATGTAGGCGTACAATAGGCGTTGATTATCGGATTTATTTTTTCAATTCTTTCTATTATGGTTTCTGTTATTTCTAAAGATGTTAACTCCTGTGATCTTATTTTATCAGCCATCTCACAAGCCGATATAAAACAAATATCTTCTTTATCCATGATTAATATTTATCTCTTTTAATTGTATAATCTTCTTTTACTGAACTGAAAATATTATATTATCATAGTTTTTGTAATTTTTGAAATTTGATGAAAACCGAAAAAGCCTGATATTAATTCATCTCTTTTTCCATTTTTTTTTATCATTTTTTTCATTAAATCGCAATAGAACAATGATGATAGCGCACTTAAAAAAGAAACAAATAGGAACTTAATTAGAATAGTAATAATTTAAAATTTATAATTAGAAGATTTATATTATTATTTTTCTGAAAACACTCTAATAGAAAATATAATTTCAAATTATAATAAATTGACTGCTGATGACAATAAAGTATTTCTTATTAAATTTGTAAAGTGAATAGAAAATGTCGTTTTGGACTACCTGGAAATTAAGACTCTTTATTGTGGGTCGTATTATAACCGTTTTAGGAATTATTTTGCTTATTATAAGAGGTTCACCAATCCTTATTGGGATGATAATCGTAGGAATAATATTAATTTTGATTGGATTAATTTGGAAACCAAAAGAGAAGAAAAAAGTCATAACATCAACTGAAATTGAGAATTTAGAAAAAAAAAAAATAGAAAATAAAAAAAGAGGTACAAAATATGGCATTGTTCTGGAATTTAAAATTAAGGTTCATATTAGGGGGATGTATTGTTACAATTATAGGCGTTATATTGCTCATTATACACCCTGGTTTTTTCATTTCTTATGTACTAATAATCGTGGGAATAATTGCATTAGTGATCGGGTTAATTTGGAGACCTAAGGCAAAACCAAATGATACGAGTACAAATTGAAGGAATAAAGTTTAAAATGTTAAAACTACAATGAAAAACCATGAAGTGACAAAAAAATTATTAAAATTGAAAATTTAACCAAGAAATATGGAAATCTGACCGCTGTTAATAACCTATCATTACAAATTGAAGAAGGAGAAGTATTTGGTTTGCTCGGTCCTAATGGAGCGGGTAAAACAACTACTATTCGGGTGCTTTGTTGCCTGATCTCTAAATCAAGCGGGAATGCAATGTTGAATAATTTATCCATTGATGATAAAAAAAATAGAATTGAAATTCGTAAAATGATTGGACTATTACCGGAAAATGTGGGACTTTATGAAAGCTTGTCTGCGTATAAAAATTTAGATTTCTATGCAAAGTTGTACCAATGCACTGAAAGTCAACGAAAAGAACGGATTGAATATTATCTAAAAATGTTTGATCTATGGGATAAAAAAGATGTGGCTACTGGGACTTTTTCCAAAGGAATGAAACAAAAATTGGCATTAGCTCGAGTATTGGTTCACGATCCAAAAATCTTATTTTTAGATGAGCCGACCGCAAATCTGGATCCAGAAGCCACTAAAATGGTTAGGGATCATATTATCGAACTGAAAAAAGAAAAGCGGACCATTTTTTTGAATACGCACATGCTAGATGAGGCGGAACGTATCTGTGATCGAGTGGGAATTTTAAAAACCCAATTATTAGACATTGGGTCCCCCGAAAAATTACGGGAGTCCTTGTTGGGAAAGAAGTCTGTTGTTGAGGTGGATGCCATTACTGATAACATCCTCAAAAGCATAAAATCTCTTGGATTTGAACAAGTTTCGGTAGATAATAATAAAATGACTATTGATGTTAACGATCCTCGTAAAGATAATCCTACCATCATACAAGCAATCCAAGATGCTGGAGGACTAGTTCAATCTATTTCAGAACTCCTTCCAAGCTTAGAAGATATTTATTTAAAAAAGGTACGGAGGAAAGAGTAAAGTGAATCTTAAAAATGTTTGGACCATAACCGCAAAAGATTTTGGGCTTTTTCGTAAAAAAAAATCGATCTTGTATACCGCATTTATTTTACCGTTATTTATCTCAATTGGATTACCCATGATACTCTGGTATGTTATAAATAACAGAAATGTCCCAGTACAGCACATATTTCCCCTGTTTGATGCATTTAGTTTCTTCTTCGTCATCCTTGCAGCTATAATTCCAACTTTTATAGCATCTTACAGTTTCGTTGGGGAAAAAACTGAGAAAACTCTTGAACCCTTATTAGCGACTCCGACCACTGACGATGAAATCTTACTTGGGAAGAGTTTAGCGGCATTCTTGC
>JAHPYZ010000011.1 GCA_019058425.1 Promethearchaeota archaeon | reverse complement strand
CACCTATAGGGTCAGTTATATACATTAATAACAAAAATATATCCAAAGAACAGGAAAATATATCTGAGATTAATGAAAATAATTTGAAATTTTCTGATATTGCAGGTTCAGATCTTTATGCCGAAAATATAGATGCTTTTGTTGCAGGTAATAAATCTATAATAAAGCAGTCACTTTTCACAAATGATACAAATATTCTCTCACAATTTGATTCTAATGATCCAGCGTTTTATAAATGCAATGTAATTATTAGTGCTACTAATGGCATTAATCCGGATATATTTCCAACTATACTAACTGAGAGTCAGATCCCTTCTCAATATATTGTTGGCTTCAACAATTTTGTAGGATTTCTTTATTATGATAAAGATCTGGATAATGTGGATGCTTCTTTAAGAGCAGAAAGAGCACTTGAAATAATTAGAAGAAAATTTATGATTGATCTTATCTTGGTTAATGTTTCAGAACCAAATTTCTTCCCTTTTATTGGTTCATGCCCAAATTGGAATTGTTTCCTCGATGAACTTACTAGTAATTTTCCTATAGATGGGTATTGGAAAGCTTTAGATATCAATCGCTTGACTAGTAAAGAGTATCTGCAAAATTATCATATTTCTTCAACTTTTATGCTAATAAATTCATTAGATTTTTTTGAGGGAGATTTCAATATTTCAACAGATCAGGTTAATTTTAATATTGATTCAATTGATTTATCATTTCTACAAAGTCTCGAAATTGAAAGCCTTCTCGATCAATTAAATTTAGCTTTAGAGAATTTTGGAGATATATACAATGCTACAATTTCTGAAGATGAGTTTGGACAATTCATTGACATTTTTAGTTCATTTACCCTTAGTAATAACTCACATTACACGAGTATATCAATTCAATATGAAGGATTAAGTGAAGGAATCCAAAATGTTGGTATAAATCAATATAAATTCAGTTTATGGGATGCCTTAGGATACGAAGGAAATGAACTCGCCCCTAGTGAAAAGATCTATATAGCTTTGGCAGGGGCTTTAATGAGCGAAATCAATATAAATATTTTATGTACAGATATTACAGATGTAACCCCTATGTATTTTGATTTTTATGATTATCTGTTGGAACAAATAAGTTTACTTTTTTATTACGCGGGTATTGAATTAGATATACAAAGTCTTGAGGATTATTCTTTTGAATTATATTGGATTGATGAGGGAGGAATTAAAAAATCCTTTGTTAAGCCTATAAATAGGCAAGATTCATCTGACATTATTAATTTGTTGCAGCAATTTGGGATTCAGGTATTCTCTTATATTCCAACAGGTATAATAAATCCTATAGAAGATTTGATCATTACCTATAAAATTTCTAATTCAGAACCTAATTTAATGCTCAAAAAAGAGCTAATTGGAGAAAATGCTTCATATGGAGCTTTTCGAAATTTTTCATATTACATCTCTACGGAGAATGTTGGAAACAAAACTGTGTGGGGTGTTCCTACCCCTATCGATATAGAACTTGATAATTTCTTTCAAATTATCAGTCCATTTTCATGGGAAAATCTCAAGAATGATATGTGGGATGTAATTAAAATTGAATATCCAAATCAATATGACTCTTTAGAAGATTTTTTTAATTTTGATGAGGATCCTCGTATATTTTATTTTGATTCATTCGGAACAGGTATCTATGATAATTATTATCCTGATCTTTTTAATATTACAAATTTGTGGCCTTATAATGAAGACGTAGATATTATTATTGATATTGTTTACAGCGAAAGTCCATTTTATTTTACATTACCTCCTAATACTGTAAAAGAATTTTTAATGAATAATAATAGTATTTGGAATGATGATAATTGGAGGTTAGATCCTGGAAGTATCATATCATATCAAATAGATAATTATTCAATATCAAATTTGGATTCTTTTACTCCATTTTATAGAAGTAACTTTTCTATTGATACTACTCCTGAAACTCCTGAACTTATAACAGGAACCCAACTTTCTGGTACAATACCAGAAATGGCTTTAACTGATGATAACCATAGTTGGATTATCGGATCTGAGGAAGAATTCTTAGATCAAAAAATTGAGATCGATTTTATTTTTAGAAATGATACTCATATTGATTTAATTAATAATTCCTTAGAGAGTGTGTCTATAATAATAGATTTTAACGTATCTGAAGATATTGAATCTACAAATATTGAAATTTTTGATTTTGATGATGAAGAGTTCCAATCAATGGACCCGTATTTAGTCTCTGTAATAAATAATACTTGGACTTTCTCAATTGTTAGTATGAACAAAAGTATTGATTGGCTTTTTTATCCATTAGATAAAGAGAACTATATATCTATAATTAAATTAGACTGTCTTGATTCAGAGGCTTTCAATATTTCAATTAATGATTTGGATATTGAGTTTTCCACAAGAGACATCAATTTTATCCAAGATCCAGGGGCTAGAGTTGTATATAGTTCTTCAACAGGAAATGTACAATATGAAAGACGATCTAATTCAATTCCTCTTAGTACATATGACTCTGTATCAATCATAGCCATTTCACATCTCTCAAATTACACTTCCAATCCTGGAGAATTAAATACGTATACTCTTAGTTTTAAGAATATTGGCTCCAATGTTGCTAATAATGTAAGTATATCTTTGTTAATCCCAGGTATAATTGAAAACCTTAATAATTTCACACTTTATAATAGCAATTTAACTTATTCTCTTTCAAAGTTGGCTCCTCTTGAACAAAAAACGATAAATTTTACATTTTACACCCCTAATTCGATTTCAATAAAAGAAATTTCAATTTCATACAATAATCCAAAGAATATAGAGGGTGGAAATTCCTCTAGAATTATTAGTCTTACTAATGAGGTTTATTGTTCTGCGCCTATTGATTATGATAATAGATATCCATTTATTAGAATTATTGAGATTAATTATGCAAATAACGAAATTCCTCCGGCTATAGGAGAAATATTTAATATTACGGTGAATGTCAAAAATAAAGGACCGAATGGGTTTAATATACCAGACCTTAACATATCTATGAACGATCAATTTGGAGATTTAAAGAGAATAGAAAATAATACAATTCAATTAAAGAATATTTCCTCTAACGGATTTAAATCGTTTATTTTAAATTTAAGAAAAAATGGTTGGAAGGGATATTATTATCCTCCTATTAATAGTATTGAAAGTTCAGAAAGTAGAGTATTGCAGATTTATAGTTCTTCATCCATTACATTCGGAGTGATCAATTTTTCAATTGTTAAAAAGGTGAATAAAGAACAAATAGAAGTTGGAGATAATATTATTGTAAGTATTGAAGTGGAAAACAAAGGGACTATTAGCATAGGAAATGTTATGGTTAATGATATGATTAGTTATTCACAGTCAGATTTCTCTTTATTAGATGGAAAATTAGTTTATTTGATTAATTCATTAGATTCTGGTGAAAAAATTACTTTTAGTTATACTTTAAAAGCAAAAAGGCAAGCTCTCGTAAGTTTAAAACCAGCAATAATAAATTATTACTATTTCCATGAGATTGAATGCTCCTCTAATAATGTTATGATTAAGATTATTACTCCTAAATTTAGACAATTTTCTTATATTGCATTACCAATATTAATTGTTTTTGGCATTTCGGTTTTATTTTTATGGCAAAGTAAAAAATATAAAAAGAAAAGAAGTGAATTCCAAAGATCTGAAATGTCAATCTTTGGACTTAGCTCAAGAGATACTGTCTTGAAAATTGATCACACTCTAAGAGAAAGAATACATATTTTCTTGGATAAATCTCAAGAAAAAACCTTTGAGTTCGAACCTAACGATAAATCATTTAAAAAAAATGAACTGGGTGATAATCAATGAAAAAAAAGCTAATTAAATGTATATTTTTATTGATAATCCTCTCAATATCAACTTTTGTTCTATTTTTTAATGGGATCAACTCAAATGAGAACTCGATTAACTTATTAGAAAAAAAATTTGATGAAACTGACTTGAAAATCTCAGATCAATATCAGAAGAATATTATTGTTTTTTTTAATAAATCGTCCTATAGTAGCACTGTCAATACTCGTTTTGAGTATTATGGGGGCACAATAAAAGTGGAATGGAATAATTTATTTGACTCGATATCAGGATTTGCGGGTAATATGCCTCTCGAAATAAATCTAACTATGTTTCAAAATGAATTTTCTGATGCTAATATAGAAAATGATGAGATTTTAAATGCTCAAATGAATTATGCTTCAATTCAATCAGGAGCAATTAATAATACTTGGTTTTTAGATGGACTTAAGGGTGATACTAATTCTTCCATAGCGGTATTGGATACGGGAGTAAATCCTAATCATGATTATTTAAATGGTAAAATCATTGGTTGGGAAAATTTTATTGATATACAGCCAATATCAGATGATAACGGCCATGGAACTTTAATCTCTTCCATTATCTCTGGAACTGGCATTGATCAATATGATTCAAATACACCATCAAAAATCTATATTGAAGGCAATTATTCTCATACTGATATATTTGATGAATATTCTGTTCCTAAAAATTATTCAATTAAACTATTCTCCTTTAATTCCTCAAGAGTTAATTCCAAAATTCTAATTAATTCATCATGGAATTTAGAAATTGGGGGAATAGATGGATTTTGGTTTGAATTATATAGAAATAATACTCTAGTTAAGTCATCGGGTAATATCCCAATTAACGTATTTAGTATTATAAATTACTCACTTACCCAAAATACATTAGGGATATTTGATTTATATCTTACTTATCATAAACAACTTCAAACTAAACCATCTTTTTCTTTTAATAGTACAATATCATATTTCCCTGAAGTTTTTATTGAAAATAGAACCCATTTCACTGGAATCGCTAATGCTACTAAAATTGTTGCATATAAGATACTAAATCAATCTGGAATGGGATATACATCAGATTTAATAACCGCATTTTCAAGTGTTATACAAAACCGAAGTATACATCATATAGTGAGTGTATGTTTAAGTGTTGGCACATTAGGAGATGATATAAAAGCAGTAAATTCTGTAATAAATGATGTAATTGAAAAGGGGATTATAGTAGTAATCGCAGCTGGGAATGCAGGTATCGAAAGTTCTGAATCATTGAATAAATTAGCCAAAAACAAAAACGCTATTGTAGTTGGAGCTATTAATGATAAAGATCAAATCACCTCTTACAGCAGTATGGGAAAAAACATTGAGAACATTATAAAACCTGATATTGTTGCTCCTGGTGGGAGTAAATTGCCCAATCATCGTTCAATAATTGCTGCTGATAAGGAAGATGACAAGACTACATCCTCCTATGGAACTTCAATTGCAACGGCTATAGTCTCTGCTTCGATTAATCTTTTGATAGAGGCACGATGGAACACTTGGAATCAATGGAATAACCTAAATTTAACAAAATGGGCAAAATTTTTGAAGGCATATCTACTTATGACTGCGTCAGAAACTAATCTTGAGAGAGAAGACGACCCAGGTACCGATGTTGATGAAAGTGACTACTCTCCATATTTATCTCTAGCACCAATGACAACTGGTTTAAAAGATATTCATGAAGGCTATGGTAGAATAAATATTCAGACTGCAATTGATGCTTTAACAAAATTAATTGTTGTTAATAGTTCAGTAAATGGAGATTTGTCAAGCTCACAAGAAAATCCTTTAGGCGCACATGCATTTGCTCGAAAAATTGAGTTAATTAGGGATATCCAATACAATTTTAGCTTATCAATAAGAGAATCAGATGCTAATTTTGATATGTTTCTATTTTCAAATGAATCAAATCAGTATGGAGAGCCAATTTTATTAGAATCTTCAAGAAAATGGTACGGTGATTTTGATAATTTCTATTTTACTCCAAAAAAAAACCAAACTTCTTGTATAGTAGTTATAAAAGCAATTGAAGGGATTAGTGATTTTACTTTAAATATTTCTACAGTGGAAAATTATTTTGCCCCTATATTAAAAGTACCTGAAATAAATTATATAGGGGGTGCTAGAAATTCCACAATAATGAGTCTTCAAGAATTCACAGGTAATGAACCTAAAAAGAACTACAGTATCGATAGTTATAGATTTTATATTGAATATTATGATAATGATACTTCTAATGTACCACCACAAGATGTCTATGTCTCCATTATTGAAACTTCTAAAAACTACACTTTATCTCAATACTTCGCTCCAGATAACAATTATACTGATGGAGCGTTATTTATAAGTGATTATATTCAATTTCCTAAAGCAGGAATATATCAATATTTTTTTGTTGCCAGTGATGGTAAATATAAGATATTTTATCCAGAAATTGGATACCTTAACATTACAATTGAATTCCCAAAGGATAGTCTCCAATTTCCACATCGATATAGTTTTAATGAAGGAATTGGTAATTGGAGTTATACCGGAACAGGATGGGAAGTGCTTAAGCAGAGTAATGATATTGATAATAGATCAAGAATCTATGAGAATGCATGGAATTCTCTATATTTTGGTTTATATCATGATTATCCACAAAACTATACATATCAGCCCATTAACCTGATTGAAGACCCCTTTCCAAATGGTTCTTTAATAAGCCCATTATTTAATTTAACAAATATTAATGAAAATACTACAAATCCATTTGTAAAATTTGGATTAAGAACAAGTATTAATGATGGAGACTTTATATATCTACAAATTAATCTAAATTGGACTGGGTGGATAACTTTAACAACTTTTACTGATTCTGAAGATGATTGGTTTTTGGAGGTAATAAATTTAACTCAATATATTGGAAATTTTATTCAATTTAGATTTGAAACTAACCTGGATGATTCTTCAGATCCACAAAATTATAAGGGTTTAATTTTAGATTATTTTGCAATAGAAAATTATACTAATGGAAATACCCCGTCAATTTTCTTCGAGATTAATGATGATATTTCCTCAATCCAAGATTCGAAATATCAAAAATATACGTTTTCATGTGAGTATTTTGATTTGGATAATAATTATCCTGATTTTGTTTTATTAGAAATGGATGATACAAATTACACTATGTATAATGTTTTTGGTGATTGGAATGCAAGTTCTAATATGCTTGGAGATCGAGGTATTTATTTCACAAAATCCTTATTGCTAGGAGAAATCTCAAATCAATCCTTTAGGTTTCATTTTTCAGATGGAGATTATGTAAATACAACTCAATGGTATAATAAAAATAATTCCCTGTTTGAATTCATAAATCCAGATCCATTACATTTTGATGTCTTTATGGATAATAAATACATTGGATATAGTTTTTCAAATACAAATCTATCTGATTACTATGTATCTGGTACTCCTTTTCCAAAAGAATCCACAGCTTGGCTTAGGGGAGATAATACTTGGCATCCGATATTCCGATATGGAGTTCCTCATCTTTACGGTGGAATTGGTCAAAGTTATGGTGGCAATGAGCAAGGTTACGGCACCAATTGGGATATAAGTTTAATAACTCGTCCACTTTATTTAAGTAGTGAGTATAAAGTATTTCTTGAATTCGATTATGAAATTTCTTTGCAAAATGAATATTATGAACCTGAAGATCAATTGGATAAGTGCATAATCTCAATTTCAAAGGATTTTGGGGATACTTGGGACGTTTTAGAAGAGTTTACATATGATAGCGAAGAACTCACGGGGAGTAGAAAAATTGATATTTCTCAATATTCTGATGAAGAGATAATGATAATGTTTACATTGCATTCAAATGATAATGTAGTTGGATTAGGATATGGATGGCTATTATCAAATATCTATGTAGGATATGATAAATCTACAGATTTTATTGCTCCCGAAATTGAAATTATTAATCCAGAATCAGACATAACTCTTAAATCATTAATTATGATAGAAGCAAATATCTCTGATAATATAGAGTTAGATGAATCAAGGATTTATATTTATCTCAATGGAAAGAGCATTGATAGAAGTAAACTCACATTTAATAGCACTACACATATTTTAGAGTTTAGCTGGGATACTACTAAATATAATGATGGTACTTATGAAGTTAAAGTGGTAGCTTACGATGAAGAAGGTAATATTGGAGAAGATTTTATAATAGTGCGAGTAGATAATAAGAGGTGGTGGAGTACGTGGGGTCCATATCTAATCATAATAGCCTCTGCTATTGTTATAGGGATTCTTATTTTTATAATCTCTGAAAAAAAAGGGAGATTATGGATTGGTAAAATAAAAGATGGTCGTGCTGAAAAAATTAGAATGAAGGATATTGATAAAGATCAAACAATTAAACGGATAGAAATGGTTGAACAAGAAGAGGAACTAGCCAGACCTTTAACTTTATACTGTAAATCATGTAGATCTTGGTTTTCTTCATCAAAATTTGATATAATGTGCCCAGTTTGTGAACATGATCAAATATATGCCGCTTATTTATGTGAGAACTGCAATAAATGGTCATGGAAAGACGAACCTGGAGAAATTTATTATTGTAAAAATAAAACCTGTGAAGGAGTAAGATTAATTAGACAGGAAAAAGCAGTTATTCAAGAATTTCTAGCTAAAGAGGGTAAAGTTTTGAAAAAATTTAAGAGTAAGAAGAAGAAATTTAGTATTTTAGATATTTAAATTATAAATTAAGAATTAATATTTCGAAAAACATGGAAATAAGAAACATTATATATAAGTTAAGAAAGCGAATAAATCTACAATTTCTCAAGCATTCTTGGCTTGATCTCAAGAGAGATAAAGCTAAAGCTATATTTGGAATAAGTGGTATCGCAATATCATTGTTTTTATTAACAGTTATTGGAATGTTAAATGATACGGTGAATTATAATTATCTTTTATATGTTACATCAACAACCGGTAAGAATGATATACTAATAACTCGTACGATTCAGACAGATTTAACATTTGATCCTTTCTATGATGAAAACATTATAAATAATGAATTACAGAATATTGAGGGTGTTGATGAATTATTTCCGCGAATTATGATGCTAGTAACTACAACGTCAGAAAACATTAATACAAGCGGTACCTTACAATTATACGGCCTTGATTTTAAAAGAGAAGCAGAAAATGGTAATTTAGGAGATCTAATTATAGTTGATGACGAGGGAGAAGAAACAAATGAAATATATGATGATGAACCTAATAACGGTGAATGTGTAATACTTTGGAACGTTGCTGAGATCCTTAATGTAACGAGGGGAGACGTTATAAATTTAGAATATCAAACTTATGAATTAAATTTAACAGTTGCAGAAATTTGTGAGCAAAATCTCCGATTCATGCAATTCGAAACATCTCTAATACTTGTTAACTTAGAGCAAGCTCAAGACTTTTTACAAAGAGAAAACCAAATTAACTTTATTGTCGGGACTATTAATAATCCTAAAAATGTATATGATGCTAGTGATTTATCATTGACGACAAGGAAACTTCGAAGAATAGGTACAAGTATACAAGAAAGGTTGGATATAAACGAATTTTCAGTAAATTTACCAAAATTGGAGGAACTTGAAAGTGGAGAATTTATGCTAATGATGGTTACAATAATATTTTGGTTTATAATTATTCTTTCAATGCTAATTACCGGAATTTTAATTAATAGCATACTTTCTACTTCAGCAGAAGAGCGAGTCCGTGAATTCGGAATTACCAGAGTTGTGGGGAGTAAAAAAGTTTATCCTGTGAAAATGGTATTATTTGAAGGCTTCATGTTAGGTTTATTTGGTTCAATTCTCGGAATGATACTTGGATTTACGTTGATGAGACCAATAGCACAAATGATATTTCCTATGTATCAGTTTCAATTCGAATTTGCAGAAGTTGAATGGATAATTCAACCAGATACCCTCTTATTGACCTTTTCAATAGGAACATTTGTATCTTTAGGAGTAGCTTTAATACCTGCTATTAGAACTGCAAAAGTAGACATAATTAAATCCATTACTCCGTTTCAAACTAAGGAAGAAGGTTGGGAAATTAAAAAAGAAGGAAGTATGAATGTTAAAAGTTTCCTTGCGGGAATTTCAATTGCTGCGATTGGAATGATAGTCTTTGTTTTATTACCAAATATCTTTACAACTGGCGATTTCATGCTAACATCTGGACTTTTTATCGGTTTACTTGCAGCAATCGTTATTGGGTTGGTTTTTGCTTCTGTTGGAATAATTCCACTAATTCAGAGAATTTTTTTGGGGATAATTTCACCAACTATAAGAAAGTATAGTAATATAATAGCAATTTCATTAAAGCGATATAGGAGGCGCAATACTAGTACTGTGCTTATGTTTGCTATTAGTTTTTCATTTATCTTTTTCATAACAAGCGTAACTGAAATGGAATCCGAGAATACAGCATTAAATTTAAAGTTTCAATATGGTTCAGATTTAGTTTTAATGAATCAAGAATTATATAGCACTGAAAGCGCTCTTACTCTTGAAATGGTAGAAGATTTAAGAAATCTAGCAGGAGTAGATAAATTAGCGATTTCTCTTCATAACACATTCGACCTGCAAGCCACTTTAGCTGCGATGTTTGATGTTAGTGAGGGACAAGTCGGTTTTTCGGGAGATTCTTCTGAAGAGATGATGATGGGAATGTTTCAATTCTATTCAGGTCAAGAAGAAGTTAAATTTCAAACGACAGCAGGAGATTTAATGGATTTTGACGTTGTAGATGCAGGATTTATAGGTGTTAATGAAGATTTTGTAGATTTAATAGATGAAAATTTATTAATATGGAAAAGTGATGGAAGTAGTACATCTTATTCCTTTAATGAATTATTTACTCATAATAATACTTGTATTATAGCGAAATCTATTGCAAGCAGACTAGGCATCCGGGATGTAGGAGAACATATACGTATAACCTTCTATGATCCTGATATAGAAGACCATCCCGGTAATGTAACACTATTTAGGGTTGCAGGAATTTCTGGAGGAATTCCAGGATTTTTTAATTTTCGAACTAATGAAATGTCTGCAAGTGGAGGAGGTGTGATGGTCTCATTAGATAATTACATGCGTTTAATGAAAACTGATAATCCTGGAGAGAATAATATGATTGTAGATAAAGTATTTATCAACTTGATTGATGAATCTGAGGAAAATATTGAAGAAACTAAAGATGATATTCGCATGATGTATCAAGAAAAAAATATTATTATTGACGATGCAATATCTAAAATTAATTTTATGGAAGGAATGACAGAAAGACAGAGTTTTCTTATGGAATTAATCTTAATGTTTACGATAATGATAAGTATTTTTGGTTTAGTAAGTAGTATGTACGCAATTATGTTAGAGAGAAAATTTGAAATTGGGATACTTCGATCCATGGGTATGAAAGCTAGAAATGTAAGAAACATGTTTTCAATTGAAAGTCTAACAATATTGCTTGCTGCTGGAATTATGGGAACAGTTATCGGTACTTTTACTGCTTATTTATTAGAAAGTACCATGGCGCTTATGACAGAAATGCCTGTCATTTTTACACTGCCTTGGGACACTTTACTCCGTGTGTTTATATTATCAATTTCTATTGCAGCTTTAGGAACCTACATAATTTTGATTAAGTATTTCTATAAAAAGTCTATTATGGATATTTTCAGGCAGACATTTTAATCTATATGTCTTTTTAGAATTTTTTGGGATTTCAAATGATTTAATAAATGATTGATATAAAAAAAGTAAAAAGATGATTACTTTATAAAAGTCTTTTTTCAATTATTCTAAATATTTCTTTTCTTCTTGTTCTTTTGATTTTTTTAATTCCAATTCATTGATTTCAAATTGTAATTCGTCATAGAGATCAAAAAACTCCGAAGGTTTTGAACAGGGAGTTTTAATTAATTCATTTAAAACATTTTTATATTCATCCTTATCTCCAAAAATATTTTTAAAATTATCTTCAAGCTGTTTTGGTAATTCGTGATATTCATATGATAATGTCATAAGCTGATTTTTATTTTTAATATTGTTATATGGAATGATTGAAAAGTATTTATTTATAAACTCGTAGGCAGAACGGTATTCTTTCATATCTATACAAGATTTTTTGAGAAGCCTTATAAATTTATTTTGAAAATCAATTGTAAAATTATTTACACAATCTCTTAGTAATTTGGACGCCTTAGATGCAAGTAAACCTACAGTTATATGTTCGCATCTGGTCACTAGAAGAATACCTTCATTTAGATTTATATCGAGTATACCCCCCACATGCATTACTTCTTCACTCATAATTTCAATAGCATTTAGGAAACCTGAAAAAACAGTTTCGGTTATATTCATATCTGTCCAATCATGATCATAGAGAGGATTACCATTATTGTCTCTTACTGAGATTCTATAAACTGTATAAGGTAAAACGTAGAGAACCTTAAATTCCTTCATGATCACTATTGTTATAAGTAATATACTGATCAAATTTAATAGATGCATGAAAATATTAAAAATTGGATTAAAATAATAAAGTAAATGAAATATTGAACCTCCAGCAAATATTATTGTTCCTATAAAACATAATAAAGATTTCTTTTTTAAATAAAACGGACTAATAGTCCATGTTTTAATCCCCCAAAAGAGAAAATACGAAATAAATAATAGATAAAATATATTATCTACAATATTAAAGAGTCCATTAGGTACATAAATTTCAACTCCTAGTTCTGTTATACGCTTGACAGCGTTAGGCTGAGTTCCCAAAAAAATAAGTAAGAAACCTAAACAACAAGATACAATAAAACCAAAAGTATAATATGATTCTTTTAACATATTATTAAAAAATAGAATAAAAAAGAATGTAAATGGAAATACAAGCATAATATGAATACGAGCAAAAGCTCCATTTTCTAAAACAATAGAGATAATATTGGTTATAAAATATAGGACTAAAAACCATGATGTTAACCTTAAATAAAATAACAGTGGAAATCTTTTCATAACTTTAGATACTTGTATTGCGATTGTAATTATCAGAAAGATTATTGTTATAGAAATTAAAGAAACAAGCTCCAAAATAATATATAAGTTCATATCTATCCCCTTCTCTATATTTTTTCTAATTTATTTTACTTTATCAAATTTTTTTTTTTTTAATTTTTTAAAAGAAATTCTTTCATCCTTTTTGAAATACAAATCTCCTTTGTGGATTCATCTTTATAGACTAAAATCTGATGTTCCATCAATATTTTTAATCGGTAATTAACATTTTCTCTTTTAAAGTTAATTTTCTTATATACATTTGGCTTTTTAATCGTATCATTATTTATAAATAGTCTAATAATGTTTCTATTAAGATTATCTTTCATAAAAAAACACAATTTTCCAAAATCATCTTCTAGATCTAAGGGAAGAAATAAAGAATAATTTCCAACTTTAAGTTTTTTTATATGTTTGAACTTTAATAGCATCTTTAAATGCCAAATTAGTTGTCCTGCACTTCCAGAATTATTTGTAAAAACCATCTCTCTTAAAAAAGAGAATGTAGCACCATTAAAACTCTCTATCACATTATAGATCTTTTTCCTATATAGATTCAATAATACCGTATCTCTTGTATGTTTTGAACCATCAATAAGTATTTTATTATTGTTTAAAAATTGGATAATATCCAGTATGTCTCCTGAAGAAATATCTAAAGATCTAATTGCTATATTATAGAGTTTTTTTACTTTCAAAACCTTATTTTTTTTAATTAATTCTTTCGCAATTTCAATTATTTTTTGAACATTAGGATTTTCCAATGATAACGGTCCAACAACATTTTTAAATTTCATTTTTAAAAATAATGTCCAATTGTTAATCTTAAATTGTAATAGTAATTAAAATTGAGAAGTTTTCCTAATTTTGAATATATCTACTAATATTTTAAAAATTTATGGAAAAAGTTAGTCCTTATATCCTTTAATAACGCTATAAATATTTTAAAATATCTAACAAAAAAATTAGTTATAAATAAAATAGATAAGAAAAACGGATAAGAAAAAAAATGGAACCTAAAAAACAAACAATTATTTTTGTTTTAATTGCGGTAATTTCTACTGCAGCAATCGCTGCAGGAGTAACATATGTTGTCCTAGCCCCTACTCCAGAAGGAGAATTTGACGCACTCGAAATATACCACTGGTGGACATCAGGAGGGGAAGCAGCGGCGATTGGAGCACTAGTAGACGAATTTGAATCACTATATCCAGATACTACTGTCCAAGAAGTCCAAATTGCGGGTGGCGGAGGTTTTGAAATGAGAGTAAAGATTAAAACATTGATGCTTGCAGGACAACCTCCAGATACCTTCCAAATTCATAATGGTTATGAGTGGACAATATTTTATGAAGCCAATTTATTAAATAATATCGACCATATCTGGACAACAGCGCTACAGGATGCAGTTCCTGATGTTATAGAAGATATAAGTAAAGGGCCTGATGGTCATTACTACTCTGTCCCTGTAAACATTCATAGAAGTAATGTTTTGTGGTGTAATTATGAAATACTTAATGATACTGGAATAGATCCAGCAACTCTTACCTCATGGCCAGCTTTTTGGGCTGCATGTGAAGCTATAATAGCCAATCCAAACTATACTATTACAAAACCAGTTGCAATGGGTGAACAATGGACTGCTGCTCATGCTTTTGAACAAATTCTTGCTAGTGTAGGTATTGATGCCTATGAAGCTTGGGTAAATGGAGATATTGATAGTGGTACAGCAACTCATTATGCTGATTTACTCACTGCTTGTGAAATTTATGAAAACCTCACAAATTATATTAATACTGATTGGGCAGCATTATCTTGGGATAGTGCAATAGCTAAATTAACTGCCGCTACACCCACTGCAGCGTTTTCAATTATGGGTGATTGGGCAAATGGAGAATTTTTCCAAGCAGGATGGGATCACGGTGTTGAGTATACAACTATCGGAGTTCCTGGAACAGGAAATATGTATGGTCTTGTAGTAGATTGTTTTGAAAAACCAAAAAATATACCTCATCCCTCTAATGTTGATAGATGGTTAGGAGTAGTTGCTTCAAATGCAGGTCAAGATGCCTTTAATCCTCTTAAAGGATCTATATCCGCTCGAGTTGATGCAAACATATCTAAATATGGGGCATATCAAAAATCTGCTATAGCAGACTTTAATGCAATTGACGCGTCTGCTACTTCATACATGTTTCCAAGTGTAGTTCATGGTAGTGGCGCACCAGAAGCTTTTAATTCAGATTTTATTCCATTAATTGGTGCATTAACTGCAGGTTCAGCTACTGCTGCTGGAACCGCTACAGCTATAGCTGCCCTAGGTGTTACACACGCCAGTGATTTTACGAGAGTATGGAGTTTGGATTAATTATAGATTAAAATAAATTTTAAAAATCATTTTTTTTTTTTTATAGTATCTCTTATGATTAAATTTTACTTAAAAAATATTTAGGTGTTAAATTGGAACAAGTACATAAAGATTTAGAAATAAATCAAGATTTTAAGGTAGGAAAAAAAAGTAAATCTTCCAAAGTAAAAATAAAGGATATATTTGCAAGAGATAAATTAATTATTCGGTTCATTTTCATTATTTGTTGTGCCCTTGTGGCATACTTTATATATTATTTTATTGTTTGGAATATTATAGTCTCATTTACTGATTGGGAGGGATTAATCCAAACTTCTGGTTTTATAGGATTTGAAAATTATTTCAGGATGGTTAATGATCCAATATTTTGGATCGCTTTAAGAAATAACATTGTTTTTATGATTGTATTTATACCGTCTAGTATTATTATTGGCCTTTTTCTAGCAATACTTTTAGATCAAAAGGTCAGGAAGGAAAGTGTATTTAGAACTATTTATTTATTCCCTTATGCGCTTTCATTCATAGTTACTGGCTATTTATGGCAATGGATGTTTATTGAGGAAGGAGTTATTAATACTATATTAGATCTTTTTGGCCTTGGATTTTTACAACAAGCGTGGGTAAGTGATCCAAATATAGCAATTTTTAGTGTCTCTTTAGCTTTAGTATGGCAATTTTCTGGTTATGTAATGTTGATTTTTCTAGCAGCAATAAGATCTGTCCCGCAATCCCATGTTATGGCCGCTCAAATAGATGGTGCGTCTGGCTTTAAGCTTTATTCACGTGTTATTATCCCACAAATTAAGACATCAACTTTTACAGCTTTTGTCATTCTTATGATATTTGCGTTAAAAGCATTTGATTTTATTTGGATATTGACTGATGAAGGAGGACCTGGTTGGGCAACTACAATTTTACCAATTATGATATATAGAGTAGCTTTTAGATCTAATCAGTTTGCATATAGTGCTGCAATTGCTACGACACTACTATTAATAGTTATGTTAATTGTTGTTCCTTATCTTTATATAACATACAGGAAGAGGAAGTAAGAAATGAATTCACAAGAAGAACACCACTTAGAAAATATAGATTTTACTGATGATATTAAATATGTAAGCATTTACAGTACGCAAGGAGTAATTTTAACAAAAGTAAAGAAAATAATAAAACGTGTAATACTCTATGCTATTTTAATAGTTGCTGTAATTATATCATTATTACCACTTTGGTCGGGCATTATGTCTGCAATTAAGACTCAAGCAGATTTATCAATAACCTCTCCTCTTGCTCCACCCACAAATCCAACATTAGATCCTTTTTATGTTGCTTGGCAAGAATTACATCAATCTTTATTTAATTCAGTTTTATTTACTACTGCAGCAACCTTATTATCTTGTTTATTAGGTTCTATATGTGGTTTCGTATTAACTAAATTAAAATTTAAGGGTTCTAATATCTTATTTCTTCTTCTTACTATAGGAATTTTTCTTCCGTATCAATCAATAATAATTCCTCTTTTTATTACTATAAGAAATTTAGGGATATATGATACAGTATGGGCCATGATATTAGTACATACTATATACGGAATTCCTATGACAACACTTCTCTTTAGAAGTTATTACGAATCAATTCCAGAAAGTTTAATAGATGCAGCAAAGACTGATGGCGCGGGAGTAATGACAATATATAGACGTCTTATTATACCATTATCTCCTTTACCTTTTATAGTTGCTGCCGTTTTTCAGTTTACCAGTATATGGAATGATTATCTCTTTGCTTTGATACTAACAGGGACAAATTTTGAGCCAGCATCATTTGCTCTCTCCAATATGGCTGGAAGTACTGAAACTGCATGGAATAATACAATGGCTGGTTCGTTCTTGTATTCTATACCTATTTTGCTGATTTTTATTTTGCTTGGAAAATACTTAATGCAAGGATTAATGGCGGGAGCCATAAAAGGTTAGAGGTATTATATTATGACTAATGTGAAAATAAGAAATTTAGTAAAAAAATATGGGGATGTTTATGCCCTAAATAAAATTGATCTTGATATAAAAGATGGTGAACTTTTTATATTACTTGGTCCTTCTGGGTGTGGAAAGTCGACAACACTTTTTAGTATCGCAGGATTAATTAAGCCTGAGGAAGGTGAAATATGGTTTGGCGATAAGCTCGTTACTTCTGCTGATAAGAAATACTGTAAAAGACCCCAAGAGAGAAATATCGCAATGGTCTTTCAAGACTATGCTATCTATCCCCATATGACTGTTTTTAAGAATATTGCATTTCCATTACAAGTTCAAAATAAAAGTAAAGAAGAAATTAAAAAAAAAGTTATTGAAACTGCTAAAAGTCTTGAAATTGAAGAACTTTTGGAGAGAAAACCAAAACAGCTTAGTGGAGGTCAACGACAAAGAGTTGCATTAGCAAGAGCAATCGTTAGAGAACCTAATGTATTCTTAATGGATGAACCTCTTTCGAATCTTGATGCAAAATTAAGAGTTTTTGCTAGAGCTGAACTAAAAAGATTACACAAGAAGTTAGGTATCACAACTATCTATGTGACTCATGACCAAATTGAAGCAATGTCTATGGGAAATACTATCGCAATATTAAATGAAGGGAAGTTAGAACAAGTAGACACGCCGAATAAAATTTATGATTTTCCAAAAAACATATTTGTTGCTAGATTTATTGGTAGTCCTCCAATGAATATGTTGGAAGGTGATCTAAAAAAGGAGAATGGAAAAATGTATCTAAATTTAGGTTTCATGGACTATTTATTGCCAAATAATCTTCTAAAACTCAATGACAAGAACTTGAAGGAATTGATATTAGGTATTCGACCCGAAGACGTTTTAATTTCAACAGAACAATTGAATAATTCAGTAAAAGCAACAATTGATATTATAGAACCAATGGGAAGAGAATTTGAAATTCATTTGGTTTTGGATGGAAAATTGATAATTTGTGTTACGAGAAAAATTGAGAACTTAAAAATTGGAAATGAATTATATCTAACATTTAATGATAAAAAAATCCACTTATTTGATAAGGAGACTAAAGAAAATATATATTATCTTTTCAAACAGTAATTTCAATTTGGTTTTTTTCTGGATCAAATACTTTACTTTCAAAGTAACCATCCCCCGTATATCTTGGTCTATCTAATACTTCATAGCCATCGTCTACTAAACGATTAGTTAGAGAAATCACTCGTTCCTCAGATCCAACGGAAATCGCCATATGAATTAAACCTATATACTGCTTGTAAGGATTATTTAGAGACTCTGGAATTAATGGTCTCTGCATTAGTTCCAATCTAGTTGTATTATCAAATGTTAAAAAACACGATGAGAACTTTTTATTTATATTATAATAAATTTTATTTGATTTCGCATCAAAATATTCTTTATAAAAATTTTTCATTTTTTCCAAATCCCTAACCCAAATCGCAATATGTTCAATTTTCAATTGAATATCCTCTTAATTTAATTAATTATTCTCCAGGATATTTAAGATTCCACTGAGAACGTATTATGTCCATAGTTTTCATTATCTCTAAAGTCTCATTTAATGGCATGATTTTACTTTCAATTTGATTAGAGATTAAACATTTCATTACTTCTAATGCTTCATAATTATAACCAGTAGACTTAAATGGGAATCTAAAGATTTTCTTCGGTTTTGCTTCTAATTTTAAGACAATTTTTGTTGGATGGTAAAAATCAGGAATTTTTAGATATCCTTTTGTTCCAAAGATAAATGCTTCATGTGTCATGAGTAATCTATACGAAGAAGAGAGCATAGCAGTTTGTCCATTTTCATATTCAAATAAATAACAAGATTTTTCATCGACTTTAGTTATTCCAATATCCGCGCTACTTTTTATTTTGCAAGGTGATTGTTTATAAACCATTCTTGCAAAATTAATTGGATAAATCCCTAGATCAAGTAATGCTCCACCTCCAAGTTCAGGATTAAATGCTCTTATTTTTGGATCAAACTCACGATTTATTCCAAAATCAGCTGTGATATGTTTAATTTCTCCAATTATATCCTGTTCTATAAGTTCATTTAATTTTATAATACAGGGTAAAAATCTTGTCCACATTGCTTCCATTAAAAACAAATTGTTGTTACGAGCTGTCTTAATTAAGTCTTCAGCTTGATCAGCATTTAGTGTTATAGGTTTTTCACAGAGAACATGTTTGCCATGAGTTAGACAGAATAATGCATTTTGATAATGGAAATTATGAGTAGTCGCAATATATATAACATCTACAGCGTGATTATTAACTAATCCCTCATAATTATTATATATTTTTTTCACACCAAACGTTTTACCAAGATCTTCTGCTTTTCTTTCTGTTTTAGAAGCAACAGCTTCCAATTTTGCACCAGGAAGTACTCTTAAACCTTCAGCAAACTTATGTGCTATCCTTCCACAACCTAAAATTCCCCATTTTATTATTTTACTCATTTTATTCCTCTATATTTCGAAATTAAAAGAAATAATGTATTTATGTTTTTTTCATAAAATTAATAAACTTATTCCAAGCTTTACCCCTATGAGATATCCTATTTTTTTCTTCTGTAGTTATCTCTGCGAATGTTCTATCTGGTAATATATCAGGTAAAAAAATTGGATCAAATCCAAAACCCCCAGTTCCTCTTATTGTTTTTGAGATTTTCCCATGAACACATCCTTCAAAATAAAAGTTTTTATCAAGAGGTTTATAATGAAGGGCGATTACTGTGCTAAAATGAGCTTTTGTATTCTCAAAATCATCTATTAAGCTCAATAATCCTTTGTTCCCTATTGTTTTCATGACATAGGAAGAATAAACACCTGGAAACCCATTAAGAGGAATATCAATAAAAAATCCTGCATCTTCTATGAAATATGAACCATTAATTTGCCCTTTTATACTATTTAATTTAAATAAAGCGACTTCTTTTATAGTATCTGCCTGGATTTCTATTGTTTTAATATCTTTTTGTTGTAAACAATATTTCATATTTGCTTTTGAAAAAATAACAGAAATTTCATTAAATTTATTTATATTTCCTGTAACAAAATAAATCATATTTTCTTCTTGCTTCATAAATATTATAGTTTTAAATGATTAATAATCAAAACCTATTGAACATGGAATTATTTAAAGAAAATCTGTTTTATAGCTTCAAAATTCCAAAATTTTATTTTGTATACTTCTTTAATTATTTTATATCTTAATATTTAACATCTCAGTGGTAATCTATAAAATATAGGAGAAGTAAATAAATAATGGCTCGGATGCACAGCAGAAAAAAAGGAAGTAGTGGGTCAACTAGACCTGCTAGATTGGAAAAACCAGTATGGATAGAACTGTCGCCTGAGGAAGTTGAAAGCGAAGTAGTAAAACTCGCAAGAAGAGGCCACTCAAAATCAATGATTGGTACTATAATGAGAGACTCTAGAGGCGTACCGTTAGTTAAAGTCGTAACTGGTAAAAAAGTTAGTCAGATTCTGGAAGAAAACGATATTGAAACGACATTACCGGAAGAACTCGCTAATTTAGTTAGGAAAGCTTTGAACGTAAGAAAGCATCTTGAAACAAATCATAAAGATCTCGAAGCTCGTAAAGGTCTAAATCGAACTGAGAGTAAGATATATCGGTTGATTAAATATTATAAAAAGAAGAAACTTTTAGCACCTGATTTCAAATACGATGTTGAGAAAATTAGAACTTTAGTAGCAAGATAAAGAGATGATGTAAAGTGAGCTCAAGAGCAAGGAAGAAAAAACCAAAAGTAAAAAAAGTCAGTTTTAAAGATAAAAATTGGTACACTACCATAGCGAGTAAGAGTTTCAATTTCAAACCAATAGGGGAAATTATTGGAATGGAAGATAATTTGATGGGAAGAACTGTTGAGGCGTTATTATATGATTTTACTGGAAAATATTCTGATATTAGTTTAAAATTAAAGTTTCAAATCAAAGATATAAATGATGAAGCGAGAAAATGCAATACAGTATTCCAAGGTCATAGTTACACAAACGATTTTGTCAGATCCCTTATCGGAAGAGGAAGCACTAAAATACAAACGATTATCAATTTAACAACCAAAGATAACTATATTTTTCGGCTTACAATCTTATGTACTACTATAAAAAGAGCTAGAAGTAGTCAACAGATATTAATTCGAAAAATAATGAGAGAGATATTGAGAGAATTTGCTAAAAGTCTAAACCATGAGAAATTTATAGCTGGTGTTGTATTTGGTGAATTTCAGAATCAAATTCAAAGAGTAGCAAAAACGATATATCCATTGTCTAATTCTGTGATTATCAAGAGTAAATTAATCTCCATTCCCGAAGGCGGGGAAGACAAGGAAGTTCCCGACGATCAATTTGATATTGTGGAAGTAGAGGTAAAAAGATCTAGAAAGTCAGAAATAAAAAGATCTGAAAGAATTAATGTAAAAAAACTTGCTCAATCCTCCAGTAAACCTCAGAAAGAAAGAAAACCTGATGAAAAAACATCTGAAACAGAAAGTACTGATGAAGAATCGGAAGAAACGAGTGCTGAATAAACCAAAATTAAAAATAATCGATTTGAAGTATATTACTTCATCAATTAAGAATATTGCATTTCTAAAAATTTAATAAATTATATACGATTTATCTTCTAAGATTCTTTTAATCATTTACTGAATTAATAAAAGGATGTGATATTAATTTCTAAACTAGAAGGAAATAGGACCAATCCTTACTCGTTTGATGATTTTCTTTTTGTAAGAAATCATTTCAATTATTATAAAGATGATGAGTTTCTTCAAGCTCTTGTAAAGAAATATACCCCTCCAGAGGAGTTTGAGAAACTTGATAGAGATCTTCGAGCTCTTTCTGATTATGTTTCATTTCGATTTCGAAATCTTGCTGATAAAGCGAATGAACTTGAAAATAGAATAAAAGTTACTAAAGTAAAACATTATGATGCTCATAATCATCGAATAGATCGTATAGAGCGATGTTTAGAGACTGAGATCCTAGAGCGTGAAGTTTTTAGCCTTGGACTTTTTGATCCCGCGAGAAATTCGGCATGGAGCCGTTTCATTAAAATGTTTTTATTGTACGAGAACGGAGAAGCGGGTGTAATGTGTCCTGTAGCGTGTACCCATGGAGCATTTGAACTTATGCAAAAGTATGAGAATAGCTTAAGCCCCGAAGCAAAAAATATCCTTATTTCTATTAGAGATGGCATAAATGGTGAATATAAATTAGGTTCCCAATTTGTGAGTGAAATTCAGGGCGGAAGCGATGTTCCTGCAAATTTAGTTGAAGCCGTATATGAAGAAGAGGAAGGTCCTGATGGTTATTCAAATGTGTGGCGTCTATATGGTCAGAAGTTTTTCTGCTCAGCAATACAATCAGATCATCAAATAGTAACTGCAAAACCTAAAGGCACTCAATCATCCACGAGAGTGGCTGCGTTTGCTGTTCCTGCTTGGTTACCTGGGAATAAAGAAAAAGAAATAAGAAATTCTTATACAATTGATAGACTTAAGCAGAAATTAGGAACCGCTGAATTACCCACAGCAGAAATTACATATAATGGTACTGTAGCATACCCTATAGGTCCGCTTGAAATGGGTCTTGCTGATATTGTTGGGATTGTTCTTTCGTTATCAAGACTTCATGTTGCTTTTGGAATGGCATCAGGAGCGATACGAGTAGCAAGAGAAGCAATATTATATTCTCAATTTAGAACTGCTTTTGATGTACCAATATCTTCATTTCCTATGATGATAAATCAAATTAACGAGTTAGATCATTTTGCAAAACGATCTGCAGTGGGTTGTTTTAAGGTTTATGCTGAATACATTCATTTTCAAGAAAAACTTATTAGTGGAATAAGAGAATTAGAAAAAATTGAAGATCTAGAAGAACGTAAACGTCGATTTAGATTACGCGAATTGATAATGCTTCAAAAAATTGTTGTAGCGGATGAAGCACCAAAAATGATAAGAAGAGCCATTTCATTTTATGGAGGGCATGGGATCATGGAAGATTTTCTTTCATCTCCGCGTTTTCATAGAGATTCAATGATTATGGAATTATGGGAAGGTCCAAGAAATGTACTACTAATGCAAATTCATCGAGATTTTTCACGAGTTAAAAACTGGTACCCTGCTTATGAATTTTGTAGAGATTTACTAGACGGAGCAAACTCAGATGTTATTGAAGAATATTCATCAGAATTTAACAGAATAATGTCATATGATAGTCTTCTCAGAAATGATGATGAAACATTGGCAATTTGTCGAGATTGGGAAGAATTTTCTAATAAATTATTCATTGCATACCAAGAACTAGCATTGGCAGAACTTAATTATACAAGTAAGCCACTAAAATTCTCTAAATTATTGCGAAAATTTAAGAAAAATGAATCTGTAAAACTTCAAGAACAAGTAGCAGTTCTATGAAAAAATCCTCTCTTCTTTTAATGAGGGAATTTAATCGAATTCTTTTACAACTTCATCAAGATAATAAGATAAATGTTTGAATGGCCTCAAGTCCCCGGAAAATTCATTTTTGAAGGCAGAATCCAATGCCATTTTCGCCTTGAGTTGTTTAAATACTGACTTTATTTTATAAAAATTACCCGTGGCTATGAAATCTATAGAATAACCATTGATATTTCCAAATAATATAACTTTTTTGCCATTATGATTTTCAGGATTTATAATATCATCTAAATGGATCTCTTTAATTTTTGTTTTAGCACGGATTTGGGTGTTCATAGAAATAGTAGCTAATTTTGCTGAAAGATCTGAACTAAATAATTCTATATTTTCAAATGTTTTTTCTCTTTCTAGGTTACTTAAAAGGTTATTGTCATATAATTGAGAAATAATGGGCAACCCTTGAGCAGAAATACCTGCATATAAAATTTCATTTCTGCCGTTATTATTATTAACTTTATCATAAATAATTTCTTCTTCTAAAGGATCCAAATATTTATCTTTTAAATACTCTGTTATAAGATTAATAACTTGCTTAAATGTTGGTTCTCCTGAAGCAAATTTTAATCGGGATAGGTCTTTATATTGACTTTTGACTTGATCACGAAATTCTTTTAGCATTTTAAAAGATTCTTTTGATCCAACACTAAAATGACCGACACAGCAAAAAAATAAGTTCTGACCGGCATTTGTAATAATATGCTCAACAATAATACGTTCTCTTTTCTTTTTCCTACTTTTTAAGCAGATATTTTTTAAACGCCATCTAAATATATTCATGAGCTTCTCTACAAATAATACTATTTCAAAAGCTTTGTATTTATTTTCATCTGAACAATATAAAACATCATTCTCTAAAATAATGCTGAAAGAAGAGATCATGTAGAAAAACTTTGAGAAATTAGCTATTATGGATTATAGAATTATTGAATATATTAATTTTTTTATATTTTATGTTAGAAATATACACTAGTACGTATTAATTTAATCTATAAGTATAAATTTTATTAAAATTACATGCATTAACAACTTAAACATTTTCATTCACAATAAAAATGAAAACATTGAAACCAAAAGAAATAGAAAGTATTCGAAAAGCTTCGGAATTACTATTAAAATCAAAAAATGCAGTAGTATTAACTGGAGCGGGAATCTCAACCGAATCAGGAATTCCCGATTTTAGAGGAGAAAGTGGTATATGGGAAAAATATAAACCTGAAATATATGGAAGTATACAATCATTCTTAAGAGATCCATCAAAATTTTGGAAAATGGCTGAAGATATTGCACCTACCTTATTTAGTGCCGAACCCAATCCAGGTCATTATGCAATTGCCTCACTTGAAAAAATGAATATTATTAAAGCAATAATAACACAAAATATAGATGAATTACACCAAAAAGCAGGATCTATTATCGTATATGAAGTCCATGGTAATATCAATAGATTCTCTTGTCTGGGATGTCGTGCGAGTTATAATAAAGAACAAGTATTACGTAAAGTTAAAAAGGAAAAAAGTCCAGCATGTAATTATTGTGGTGCTCCATTAAAACCGTCAGTAGTCTTATTTGGAGAGCAACTACCTAACTTTGAAAAATATATGGCAATTGATTTGGCAAAGAAATCAGACGTTATGTTAATTGCTGGATCTTCCCTCACTGTTGCACCTATTTGTGATTTACCTCTATATTCTTTAAGGGAAGGAGGAAAATTAATAATAATTAATGATGAGCCAACTGATTTAGATGAGCGAGCTGAAATAGTTATCAATCATAAAACTGGAATAATTTTACCACTTATTGTGGAAGAGATTGAGAAAATTAAAGCAGAACAAGAGTCTATTACTTATGATTAAATGATTTTTATAAAATTTATTTTCAAAATTCTTATAAATGTATACAGAGAACGTTATTGTTAAAGATTGGCGGAAAATTGAGTTTTCTTTTGGATTAGTGTACCCAAATAGATTCTCACTTGGTATGTCTTCATATTCTATTAGACTTCTCTACTTCTTAATTAACTCATTTGATAATATTGCATGCGAAAGAATTTTCATTCCCGACAATTTATCTTTAAAATTTCCCGCTTCAAAAGATTATTCTTCAAAAAATGAATTACGATCCCTCGAAAATAAAGTATTACCAGACGAGTTTGATATTCTAGGATTTTCCTTGCATTTTGAAAATGATTTTAAGAATATTTTATGGATATTAGACAAAGCAGAAATTCCCCTAACTATTCAAGAACGTCAAAAAAAGACTCAAAAAGATGATTCAAAATTTCCGTTGTTAATTGCGGGTGGTCCAGCAGTCACCTCAAATCCAATTCCGTTGAGTAAATTCTTTGATATCCTATTTATTGGTGATTCGGAACAAAATTTACCTCTTTTCTTTGACTTATTTCAAACTTACAACAAACAAAAAATAAGTTTTGAAGAATTTTTAGAGAGAGCAAAAAATGTCGAAGGATTATTTATTCCAATACTTGAAAATGATGTAAAAAGAGTAGTTCTCAAAAATCTTGATGATTCTCCAACACCCATATTTCAATTAATCTCTAAAATTCCCAGTAAAAAATCTATATTTGAAAGTAATTTCTTTTTAGAATTGAATCGAGGATGTCCATTTCAATGTAAATTTTGCATATCCTCCTTTCATAATTATCCATTTCGAAATAGGAGTTATGAAAATATAATTAATTTTATTCAAAAAAGTATCCAATATTCCAATTATGATACAATCAGTCTTATAGGTTCTTGTGTATCATCCCATCCTAAATTCAAACAAATATGTGAGTATATAATTGATAATGGAAAAAGATTAACAGTTCCTTCAATTCGAGTGGAGCATTTAACGCAAGGTATAATTCAATTATTCGAAAAAGCCGAAATTAAAACAATTACTATTGCCCCAGAAGCGGGTTCAGAAAAACTAAGATATGCTCTTGGAAAGAAAATATCGAATGAAAAAATAATATCAATCGTAACACAAATTAAAGATTCTCAAATTAAAAATATTAAATTTTATTTTTTAATTGGATTACCTAACGAAAGAGAAGATGATATTGAAGAAATTATTAGCCTATTGAAATCAATAGATCAATTAGGTTTTACTAAGAATTCCTTAAGGGTAAATATTAATCCCTTTATTCCAAAAATTAATACTCCATATGAAAAAGAGATAACCTTCTATTTAGATGAAAATTTAACTAAATTGAGAAGGAAATACCAGAGATTGGAGCAGGAACTTAAGAGTATAAACTCAATAACGTTAAGATTTAAAAATTTTAAATCAATTATTAAAAACGCTAGACTTCAAGCATTGATCTCATTAGGAAATCAACAAGTTTCAGATTTACTTTTAAATTATTATAATAATGGAGCCACTCCTGTTGGTTTACAGAAAGCAGAAAAGGATTTGAACTTCTCCCTTAATGATTACCTTTTAAAAGTCAAAGAATGCTATAGTCCTTGGAAAATGTAAAATAATAAAACTCAAAATAAAAAATAAAATAAATTAGGTAATTTGTTTAAAAGCTTTTTTTGCTGCACCACAAACTGGACAATTATCTGGTGGATCTCCTTCATGAGTATATCCACAGACAGGACAAATATATACGTCTTTTTTCTCTAAATCTTTACCACTCTCAATTGCTTCAAGAGCAGTAGAATATAACTTGTGGTGAACTTTTTCTACTTCATTAGCATAGTTAAATGTTCTTTCAGCATCTTTATTACCTTCTTTTTTAGCAACTTCAAGAAACTCGGGATACATTGAAGTAAACTCATGATGTTCTCCTTCTATTGCAGCTTGTATATTCTCTTTCGTTGATTTAACCCCACCAAGTACTTTAAGATGATTATGGGCATGAACTGTTTCTGCTGCTGCAGCAGCTCTAAAAATTTTTGCTATTTGAGAAAAACCTTCCTGGTCTGCCTTTTGAGCAAAAGCTAAATATTTACGATTTGCTTGTGATTCACCAGCAAATGCTTCCTTTAAACCTTCTTCTGTTTTTGACATGGTATTTCACATTCAATTTTACTTTATGATTATATTTGGAGATTTTTTAATTTAGTTTTTATAAATCATAAATTTGAATCTTATTCTAAGATTTTTAAATTGTGATAAAGATACTGATACTTAAATAATTAGACGATTCAAATATCAATTTAATCTGAAAGAATATTTTTGATAGATTTTACAATTCGAGCTAAATAATGTTCAGCCATCCCAAATTTAACATGTGAATTAAAAACCAATATTACAAAATATTTATTATTAACATATTCTGAAAATATAAATCTATTATCTTTTAAGGTATAAAAAAGCTTTAAGATTGAATTATTATGAATTTTAACACGAAATTCGACCTCTTTTAAGAAGTTTTTTAAATTTAATGTATTGTAGGATGAATATATCACTTTTCCTCTATCAGTTAAAAGAATATTACCATCTATTCCATCAAATGATATCGTTTCTTTTACATATTCGATAATCTGTTTTTCATTCTTTAAGTTAAACTCATTACTAAATACATCATCAATAATTTCTTCAATAACTTCAATTAATTTACTATCGAATACGATTTGGTCATCTATATTAATTTTATTCTTAATCATATATTTCGAAAGGCGTTTATTAATTTTTGAAATAGTTTCCTCCAAAAATTTTTCATTTTCTATTGTATCACATAGAATATTATAATTCATTGAGCCCATTTCAAAAATTACAAATTTTACATCACCCATTTCTAATGTCTTGAATTTTTTTCCAATCATTTCTTTAGAGAAAGACATCAAGGCTGTGATGAAAGGAGAGACAAGATTTTTTTCAACTTTAAAATAATCAGTAAAATTTTTGCCATAAAAACAAACACCAGATCTATTAAAGATAAAGATATTGTGAATGTTAATATTATCAAAAGATCTCTTAATTATTGAAGACAAGGGTAGTCGATCTTGTATTCCCATGATTTACTTTTAAAAAATAACTATAAAAAGCACTGACTTTTCAGTGTTATACAAATTTCAAATCTTATTATCAATCAAATTAGATTTCCAGGTTTGAACACCATCAAAATTAAATTTTACTGGTAGCTCTTGAAACCCTTCTTCTTTTATTTTAGCTTTTAGTTTGTTTTCAGATCCTATTGCCGATAAGATTGTAGCTGAACCACCCCCTCCCGCACCATTCAATTTAATACCAATAGCACCATTATTTTTAGCGATTTTTTCTACTTCATTAATAATTGGATTAACCATGAGTGGATGTAACTTCTTTTGAGCTTCCCAATTCTTATTCATAACCTTTCCGATTAATTCAAGATTCTCAGAATTAATTACTTCTCTCATTTCATAAACACAATTTTTCATGATTTCTAATGATTTTAATGTAGATTTATCACCTTTTCTATAATTTTCTATTACCGCTTTATGCATTTTATTTGAACTTCTTGAACCTAAATATACTAAAATCAATTGATTTTCAAGTTCTTCTAATCTTTTTTTTTTCACATTCATCGGAATTATCTTCACAGAAGGATAATCAATCTCCATAAAATTAATTCCTCCATAAGCCGCAGCATACTGGTCTTGAACTCCACTTTCTAATCTTAATTCTTCAATCTCAAGGTTATGAGCTAATTCTGCAATTTCTCCTGGTTTTAAGTCTTCCTGTAAGAAATGAGTTAATGCCGCTATTAATGCTACGGCCACACTAGCACTTGTTCCTGTTCCACAACCCGGAGGGGCTTCTGCTTTAACATAGATATCAATACCTTCTTTGATATTCATTCTTTTTACTGCTGCTTTTAATAAATCAAGTGTGCCATTATATCTTATTTTATAAAAATCTCGGATCTCTGTACGCAATTTAAGATTCTCTGAAAAAATATTAATTATTTTTGAAAAGTTTGGGATGATCCTAATATGACTACACAAATCGATACTAATACTAAAAATAGCACCCTTTGGATAAAACCAAGTATCAGTCCAACCTCCAATATCGCAAATTCGGACAGGTGCTTTTGAGTGAATTATGTTTTTCAATTTTTTATTAAGGGATTTCAATATCCAATAAATGATTGTTAATTATATTATAATTTTCAGAAAGGTGCCATTTATTTCTCACACCTATATTCTTATTGTCAGGTTTGCATTTCCATTTTCCATTAAGAGAAATAACTTTCATCAAAAATTCCTTATTATACTATCCAAATCAATTGTTTCCAGTATGGAATAAATAATATCTTACTAAATTTATAATTAATTCTAAAATCTGCCTCTATTTTTACAAAATTTTAAATTTCTAGAAATTGCATTTAGGGAGTTTTTATTCATCATTTAAGATGTTTTTTCAACTAGATTTAAATAGCAGTAGGAGAAATAATATTTTAAATATAATTTTATTTAAAGTATTTTTAAAACATATTTAAAAACTCATTAGGAGGAATAAAAAAATGGCTAAAAAAGCTGCTGTTGAGGCTCTTTTTGTAAAAAGCAAGGTTCGAGAATATATCAAAGGAAAAGGATGTAACACAAGTGGGGATTTGATTGATGGTCCAGCACTTAATGATGCAATTATTGATGTTCTCGACAAAGCAATCGCAAGAGCTAAAGCAAATAATAGGAAAACTGTCCAAGAAAAAGACTTATAATTTAAAAATTATTAATTGGTTTTTTTTTATAATATTATTCTTTTTATTTTATTTCTATTTAAGTTAGAAATCACTAATTTACTACTCTTTAGAAATTTATATTTATTAAATAGGATGTTGTAATTAACACACATAACCCACTTAATATAAATAAAGAATAAAAATTCCTAACCAAATCGCCTTATACCTTATACTTCTTCTAAAAATGGAATATTTTATTCTTATTTTATCTCTTTATCAATAATAAAGAATCCTAATGATAATACACTTTTTAATCGTTGAAGAGCCTCTTTTAATTTCTTCACTTCTTTATATGGCCCAGAAACAGCAATTATTTCCAAACATTTCTCATATTCTAAATGAACATGCATTGTTGATATAATTATATCATGGAAATGATGTTGAATATCATTTTTTAATATTTCATCCGTTTGTTGAACATTTGCATAGATGGGTCTTGAAATATAGTCATGATCGTGGTGTGAATCATCTAAATGATTATGAACATGTTCATCGTTTATATCAACATGCTCGTGGGTCATCATTATTGCAATACACCCTACGACGTTTTCTGATATGATCGATATAGCTTCATCTTGTATTATCAAGAGATGCATTGCTTTTCTAATCGCATCTGATCTTGAGATTCCTAATTTATTTCTAAATTCCTCAAACTTGTTATATTGATCTTGAGGAAGAGAAATTGTAAAACGTTTATATTCTTCCATTTTAAACAACTGATTTAATTTAAAACTAAAGGTAAATAAAAGAAAATTATTTTCTCATAAGGATTGCAATGGGAACACTTGCTTCTCTCCATTGGGCAATCTTTCCACTATATGCCATATCCATTTTTACCCTACCATGATCACCAATAATGATCATTAATGAATTTGTCCTAAGTTGCTTATAATTTCCCAATATCCATTTATCTGTTCTATTTATAAGTTTCTCAATTAAATCTTCTGGAGTTCTTTGCTTTAATCGTTGTTGTTGTTTATGTAGATTCTCAAAATCTAAATAATGCATCCATGAAAGGTCATGAGTATTGATAGCTTTCGCAGATTCAACCCAAGTACTCATATCTGTATCTTTAGGAATGGATTTTGTTCCTCCATCATATCTATCTAAGTCTTTTTTCCTGCCAATAAAACATGATGTTTTCCCTGCATTATTAATATTTTTTAGTAAATGAAATCCATTAGGTTCAACATTAAAACCACCAAATATTATTTGGTGTAGTACTCCTAAAGTATAGGGATTTTTAGTGCTCAGTAATAACATTACCTCAGAGTTAGTGATCATGAATTGTGGCTTAAGATAAGTAATTTCAAAAAGTCCGAAATTATCGATTAAATTTATGCTAATTCGTTCGATACCTTGATATAAATCTAGAATTTGTTGAACTGGTTCTGGGATTATCCCCTGTGGAGGTTCAATATTTAGCAATTTTAATAGAGTGGCAGGTAATTGGTTAAGATAAGCCTTAATAGTTTGTAGTTCTGACATATATTTGCCCTAACGTTGAAAATATAATTTATTATTTATAATTCTTAATATTATTAAAAAGATAATATAATTATAAAATTGTTATTACTTTAACTAATGATTTTATAGTTATTTTAAATAGAGAATAATATGAGAATACTATATATTGATTTACAGAATTCTGGAATTTCTGGAGATATGTTTCTTGCCGCTCTTTTAGAATTAGTTCCAGAACCTAATAAGATATTAAAAGATTTGGAAGAATTAAAAAATATTTTACCTGGGGTTTCAAGATTAGAAATTAAGTTAATGAAAACAGAAAAAACAGGAATTCAAGTAAATAAATTAAATATAGAGATAAAGGAAACCAAAGAGCACCGAACAGCAACTATTCTTCAAAAATCATTATATAATTATTTGGCTAATTCAAAAATTTCTAATACTGCGAAAGAGTATGCAACTAGAGTTTTAGAATCTTTAATTCTTGCAGAAGCAGAAGTACATGGAGAATTAACTAAGAATATTCATTTGCATGAACTAAGTTCTGTTGATACATTGATAGATGTCATCGGAGTAGCATTAGCGCTTGATGAGATTAATGGGTTTAATAATAGAGATTTAAAAATCTTTTGTAGTAAAATCCCTTTAGGTGGTGGTACTATTAATACAAAACATGGTATTCTAGCCATTCCCGCCCCAGCTACTTTAAAGATTTTAGAAAAATCAAAATTAATAACATATGGAGGCCCTATCGAATCTGAATTAACTACTCCAACTGGAGCAGCACTACTTGCCAATTTAGAACCTCAAATTATTCAATATTTTCCAAATATGAAAATTATAAAATCTAATTATAGCACAGGGCAAAAGAAATTTGAAAAATTCCTGAATATATTAAGAATTTTCTATGGTGAGGATAAAGAATTCCATGGTTCTGATATAACTCAACCCTTACAAAAATATGTGGAGCAAGTCAGCATATTGGAAACTGATGTTGATGATGTGTCTGGAGAAATTCTAGGAAATTTTATCTCAAAATTAGAAGAAGAAGATGTTTTAGATGTTCAGATTTTTTCAAGTATTACAAAAAAAAACAGACCGGGACATATCATTAAGGTCCTTTGCTACCCAGAACTAACTTTTAAGATAATTGAAAAAATAATGAAGGAATTAGGGACATTAGGTGTAAGATTCAACATTATTAGCCGTGTTTGTATTAACCGGAAAATCGAAAGTAAAATTATTGATGTTAATGGAAAACATTACGAAATTAACTATAAAATCTCATTTATTGAAACAGAGAATGGAATGGAATTAATTAATATTAAGCCAGAATATGAAGACCTAAGAAATATAAGTGAGGAGACTGGTATGACTGTGAAAAAAATTCAACTCATAGCTGATGCTAAAATGAAACAAATGTACGATGATTTCGAGTGATTGTTTTTACTTAAACAAAAATAAAAAGAAAAAAAAATAGGTAGAAAACAAGTTTCAATGTTATGATGATTTAATATTTATCTACGTTAAATTTATGCATAATATATTCATCTTCAACCATTTCTTTAGAAAAAGCTTCTAATCTAGTTAATTCCTTTTTAATCTCCTTTACGTTTCTTAATTTGCCCAAATCTTGATATACTTCGGAAGCTTCTTGGAATGTTTGAATGCATTTGTCAAAATTTCCAGATACTTCAAGATCTTCAGCTAGAAATACCAATCCTTCAGCAGTCTCTAATTTTTTACCTAACTTTTTCTGAATTTTTAATGATTGGTAATGATATTTCATACTTTCAGCATGTTGTTTAAAAATAGAGTATGTTCTTGCTAATGTTCTCAAAACGAGTGCTTCTTCTTCGGGTAAATTATTTTCTCTACAATGGTTTAAAATATCTTCCAGAAATTGAATGTATTCATTTTTATTTTTAATCTGAGTACGATCAATGCGCTCCATTGCTTTCGTGTAATTCTCTAAAGTGTTAAGAATATCGCCACTTTCAAAAAATTGCTTTGATTTCTCAAATAGTTCAGTATGATTAATAGATGCGACCATCTGGGTCTCAACTACGTTTTCTTAGATTTTTTTTTTAAGATATTATTAATTGAAAAATAAGTTCAATATTAATTATATTAATGTACCTATATATAGTTATCTATCTTAAATTAAAGCCCTAGAGATATCAAAAAGGGATGATAAAATGAATAATCTAATCGTTCACTTAAAGGAAAAAAACATAAATTTAATCAAATATATGTTTAAGTAAATGGATTAGAACATTAGAATAAAAAAAATAAAAATGGAGTTATTTATCTCAAAAATTAATTATTCCTGCGATACCTAGTGGTAAAAAGATGCATAATAGCACAATTCCTATAGCATAAATTATCCCAACGACTTTTGCTTTAGATTTTCTATCTGGTAAATCATATATATAAAATGCTCCTACAAAGAAATGAAAGTATCCTATTAGAAAGATGAGAATTGGATTATACCAATTCCACCACCAATATTCCCAGATTAAATAATTTCCCAAATTAAGAAAAATTTCTACAATTACACAAAAGAGAGCAAATCCGATCGCCATTGCCCATCGATTAGGAAGTCCAAGAATCTTTTTGTTTTTATCTTCTGGTAAAAACTTCGCAAATATTATTCCTGCGATAGAAAACATAAATGCGATTTCAATATTCCATCCAATTAAAATTATATATGCACTAGCTCCGGGAGTAGTCCAAAAAGCAGAATAATTAGAAAATGCAAAGACAAGTCCATTCCATATTTCATTAATTAAATCAAGACCTAAGACAGTTAAACCTGCAAAAATAGTACTCCAATTTCCTGTTTCTCTCGCATTTTTGAGCTCTACACCATAAATATATAGAACTATCGCGAGTAGTGGAATAACATACCATCCTAATTCCGGATTTAATAAACGTAGATTAGCTAAAGCCGTCGCTGAAGCTGGTGTTGGAGTCATAAATTTCACTTTTTAATATTTTTTGTGATTTAATTTGATTAATTAAGTGAAATTTAAACCCAAATATATAAATTATTTTTCTAAACGTAATTAGACTAGAAGGAGAAATGAAATTCTTTAACATACAAGTGAATTTTGAAAAGCTTAGACTAAAAATAATCTTGAATGAAAATTATTCAGCAATTTTATTTGCTATAATAGCTGCGGAAGACCCCGCACCAAATCCATTGTCAATATTCACAACTAATAATCCTGGAGAGCAAGATTGAAGCATGGTGATTAGTGCTCCCTTCCCCTTTTCACCCATTCCATATCCACTTGAAATGGGAACACCAATAACCGGAATATCTACAAGAGCGGCAACAACTCCTGGTAATGTTCCCTCCATTCCTGCACAGACAATAATTACATGAACTCCTCTTTTTATCATGTCACTCAAGGGTGTAAATATTCGATGTAATCCAGCAATTCCAACATCAAAACTAGTTTCAACTTCACATCCCATTGCCTCTGCGATGATTTTTGCCTCAATCGCAATTGGTATATCAGAACTACCAGCTGTGATAATTCCAATCATTCCTCCTTTTTTATCAAAACTAAATGAGACCTCTCTAATCACGATTATTTTCCCTAAGTCGTTTAATTCAATAATAAAATCCTCGTTATTAGAAAAATTTTCAAGAATATTTGCCTTATGCTCCTCATTATAACGTGAGATAATCGCGAATTTGTTTTTATTTAGGAATCCCGTAATGATGTCAATCAATATTTTCGAGTCTTTATTTTGAGCAAAGATTACTTCAGGGATTCCTGTTCTCGTCTTACGTAAAATATCTAACTTTGCTATCTCTCCAATTTCTTCAATTAAATTGGCCTTCAATAATTTTTCTGCTTCAATTAAAGAAATTTTCTTATCAATTAATTTTTGAAGGATATCTTTTATCTCACTCATTTAGCTTTACCTTTGCAAATAATTATTTTCTTGAGGTCAATAAAAATCCATGAATTTTGTATTTTACTAATTTTTGAAAAAAAATAATAACTACTCAAAATAATTATAAATTACTGTTATATCAATTTTAAATCCTAATTAAAAGTGAAACGACAAGTGAAGATAGATTATACATCTTATAAAGATGTGAAATTAAAAGGAAAAAAAATCTTAATGAGAGTTGATATTAACTCTAATATTGATACAGAAAAAATGGAGATTAGAGATTCTCCTCGAATTCGAGCTCTTGTTCCAGCTTTGAATGAATATTTTAAAAAAAGTGCTGTAATTATTTTAGCTCATCAATCTCGTCCTGGAAATGACGATTTTACAGACTTAGATATACATGCGAGAGAAATTGAGAAATATCTTGGTCGACCAGTTAAGTTTGTTAAAGATATCTTTGGTCAACAGGCTGTTCAAGCAATTAGAGATCTAAAACCAGGAGAGGTTTTAGTTCTTGATAATGTTCGAAAATTTGAAGGAGAAATGAAAAATTATAAAGATTTTTCTGAAGCAGAAAATACTGAAATGATAAAAACATTATATCCGTTAGTGGATTATGTAATTGTTGACGCTTTTGGAGCAGCCCATAGAGCTCATGCATCCATAGTAGGGTGGCCAAAGATGATGGCAGGACCGATCACTGATAAAGAGTTAGACGCCTTGAAGAAAATAATGCAGGATCCTGAAAAACCTATGGCAATGTTAATTGGTGGAGCAAAAGCTATTGATAAATTTAAAGCAATGAAGTATAATTTCGATAATGAAAAGTTAGACTATGCCCTATGTTCAGGATTGACTGCGATTTTGATCTTTGAAGCTTTAGGTAAAAATATGGGAGAACCCAACCATAATATTATTGTTAAAGACTTAGAAGCTAATAAAGATATGATAATTGATACATATGAGAAATATAAAGATAAGATAATTCTACCAGTAGACTTAATTATAGATGATAATGGTAATAGAAAAACGATTAATATAGACGAAGCCGGTACATATAATACAACAACCGGAGATATAGGTGAGAAAACAGTTGAGAAATTTAATGAAATCCTCATGAAATGTAAAACAATTATCGCAAATGGTCCACCTGGGATTTTTGAAAAGGAAGTTTTTAGAAAGGCCACAAATGAGATTATAGGCACTATGGTAAATGCTACAAAGAAAAACAAGGCTCTTACCATAATTGGGGGTGGTGAAATGGGAGCTGCGGCCTCAATGGCGGGTAAAGCAGATGATGTTTCATTTATCTCGACTGCTGGTGGTGCCATGTTAGAAATTCTTTCTGGAAATGATTTACCCATGATTCGGGCTTTACGAGAGAAAAAAGCTTAAACAAATATTTTTAATTTTTTATTTTATTTTTAAAAGTAAGGGAATTTATCAGAAATCTACAATTTTTAATAAAATATTTATTTTTTAATAATATAAATTACATACGAGTAATTTAATTATTCATAAATATGAATAAAAGGGCCCGTGGTCTAGAGAAAACTCATTTTCTGAGTTTTGGATAACTCGGTATGACGTCCGCTTGACGTGCGGAAGGTCGTGCGTTCAAATCGCGCCGGGCCCACTAAATTATATTTATAAAAAGATTAGTATGCCGATAAAAATTCGTTGGACATCAAAGGAATACTTTGGAAGTGGATTGTTATTGCTAGGAATGAGTGGAATTTTCCAATTATTCTTTATTTTTATAGGTCAATATTTATTAGCTATGGGCAATCATATCATTATAGTTTTAATTCCAATTGGTATATGGGTAGCATTATTCTATGCAGCGCTTATTATATTTGAAAGTTATGCTCAAGTTGAGAGAAGAGAAAAATTAAGGACTAGATTTCTTAAATCTAAAATCAAAAGTTCAACTCTTAAGAGATTTTTAAGTATTCCAGTAACAAAACCATTATTGATAATTTTCATCTTTTTTAATTTCTTTTTCTTCATTGTTTTCTTTATCTCTATCGTATTCTATGATAATACTATAGCTTTTTTAATAGCAGAAATTCTAAGTGCGATATTTTGTCTACTTATAGCAAATCTAATAGAGAAAAATTACGGTCGAGTTAAAAGATATTAGAAATACTCTCTATTTTAATTACCTAATGTTATTGAGCAAATTTATTAAGTAACAATACAACATTTGATATATATATAAAAATAAGGTTGTATAAGAACAGTTTTTCAATATTGTAATTAATTATTTATATTGCATTTTTCTAAATATGGCTAAGATTGAAATCCGTTGTCCCATTTGCTCAAAATGGGAACAAATTGAGATTGCAGATGATGCTACAAAAAATGTTGCAAAGGGTCTTTTAGCTATCAATATAGCAGCAGGAATGATATGTGAACATTCATTTATTGCTTATGTGGATAAAAATTTTTCTGTAAGAGATTGTTTGGTAGCTGATTTTAAAATTGAACTCCCTAAAACTATACCTGCAGAAGAAAAAATCACTCCAGAAACAGAGACAATTAAATTCGATTTAATAAAGATGAATATTCCGGAATTGTTAATGGTAAATATTATTAAAACCATTTTTTTAGGAAAGAAAGCAATAATACTTTCAGATCAGGAATTTTTATATAATCATCTTCTTAATTTCTTTAAAGCAATAACGGAAAATTCGTTTGAATTTGATTTATTAATTATATCAGAAGCTCATTATAAATCTAGTAAGAATGATTATAAGGACTATATTGTCTTTAAAAATCGTGAAGTAATAAGAGATAAATTGAAAATTATTCAACCGAAAAAATTAGAATTTGAAAAAGAAATGGTACACAAATTTGCAACAGAATATGATTTAATGGCAGGAGTAATCATTTTAAGAAATGAGATAAATAAAGTATACGAATTCTCTAAAACAATTACTGAACTTATACAGAATAAAGAAGGAAAAGCAATAACGTCTAAATTAATTATTGAACATATTTTAGAAAAACATGGAGAAAGAATACAAAAACCTTATTTATCGCTTTTAATAGATATTGTCCAAAATTATTTTAAAATCACAGTTCCAAAAATTAGTGGAGTGACAGATCTACTGGGGTTTTTATAAAATCAGGTTTAATTTTTTTTCTTGTTTATTATATCTTTTAACTTATCATAAGTTTGGTTACCTTTAGAGAAAGGACATACTTTAAGGCAGATACTACAACCTGTTGTCTTCAGAAAATAGGGAAAACACTTTTCTCGGTCAATACAAGTACGCATAGCTCCAATACCAGGAACATTGTTAATAGTAATTCGTTTTATTTCTTGAATTGCATTAGCAGGACAATTTTTTTGGCATAAGCCACACGTTTTACAATATTCTTCAATCCAAATGTGGTCTGAGTTATCGGTATAGTCGAATATTTTCTCTTCAATAAAAATCGGTGCAATCCTTTGGCGTGATCCAAATTCAGGAGTTATAAGCATCCCATGCATTCCTTGTCCTCCAATTCCTGCTTTTCCCGCAAGTGGTGGAGTACAGACCAATCCTCCCAATGGATGATTACTTTGACAACGAATCCCTTTCTTTCGTAACCATCTCGCAATTTCATTCACGGCTTGTCCCAAAGTTGCATATACCCTCATAACTTCTCTACCTGCAGCAGATAAGGGTGCTTGATCAATCTTATCCTTATTCATCTCTTGAATAAAGACTAATGCATACCGAAAAAGCACCAGTTTATCCTTAAAAATTAATTCTCTTGGTAGTTCAGTGAAACCAATTTTAGTTATATCCCATTTTTTAGCAGTATATAGGTTGAGTTCTTCCCATAACTCATGGTTAGTTGAAGGAGGTGGAAGATTTGTGCGTTTAAATGATAAATTCTCAATTTCTTGAATATAAGGTTCTAAATCTCTATAACTTCTTTTCAATCCTATAAATATTTTAGGAAAAATCTTCATCATTGATATTAGACTAGAAATTTTCCCTTTACCCTGGGAAAACGCGGATATTCTATCTTTCATCATTTTTCTTTTAGAATATTTAGTCCCAGCACCAGGAAAGCTAAGACCTACACTAAATAGGTACTCAAAACCTTCTTTCATAGAAGAATCATTGCTTGTTAATACTTGTTCAGGATATTTACGACAAATGTCTAAAAACGCTCGCTCAACTTTGGGAGGAAAGGGGCCTTGAGGGGTATCTAGATGTGAAGACATGTAATAGTAATATGATTTAACATATTTAACTTGATTAGATTTTGAATCTTCAATAGAATATTAATCTTCAATTATGTAAAGTAAATATTTTAAAAAAAAATTGATTTATTTTCGATACCAACCATATTTATGAACGGCATCGGTCATAGCCTTCACATTTTCATGTGGAGCTTCGTTAGGGATTCCAGAAACTCCACCATCCACGAGATAACCTCCGCCTTCCTTACATCCTTCTATACATTCCTTAACGTAGTCTTCAACAGCTTTAGGTGGTCCTCCAATTAGTAAAGATGCAGGAACATTACCTCTTATACATACATAATCTCCCATCATTTCTTTTGCTTTGATAAGATCTGTATCATGAAACCAGTAGACAAGTTTCCCTTTATGCTTCTTCGCAAATTCCGCTAAATACTCTAATCGATCGCTATACCTTCCTTCAAAGAAAGGCATTGGAATAAAATCTCTTTTAATCATTCCTTCCATAGTCTTAGTCAGTCCTGGCCAATAAAATTCCTCGAATTGGTCATTACTCATGAATCCATCAGCACCTCTATGTAATGGCATGAAAGACATTGAGACTGTATCTTCATCAGATCCCCCAAAAACCAAACCACCTGCATCAAGAGATTTTAACTGGTAATCCGCAAACATATCACATGCTTTTTTTAATTCTTCTGGATTTCTATACATATCAATCATAGTTCCACGCATTCCCCTTAAAGAATCTGATATCATGTCAAAAGGTGCCATTCCTATACCAGCACCCATCCCTGCTACGGGATTTCCTAATTTCTTCATTGATTTATTATATTTTCTCATACCAAGAAATAACCCTATCATTGCTCTTAGTGATTTCTTCATGTTCTTAAGCATCTTCTTCACTTTTCGATCCACAAAAAACATGACAACTCCCAAATATGACATCATTGAGGAAAACATTGATGCTTGAGGTAATTTTTCAAAGTCTTTTAACTCTGAATTTTGACGTGGAACGATATTACGAAGTAAAAAACCTGTCATATCAGTTATTAATTCTTCATATTCATCTGCTTGCATCCATGCCTTTTCTATATATTGATATGGTTGGTTATCACCTAAACGATAATCTGGATCAGAAGCCCCAGCCCATTTCATACATTGATTCCCGACAAGATCGTTGAGCTTTCCCAAACCGGATAAAACCATATAAGGGTAAAGATCCCAATCATACCGACTAAATACTTTAAGACTTGCATTACCCACTTTTCTACCTTTATACATCGTATCTTTATGGGACAATCCCACTTGAAGGGGTGCAAAAAAAACATCAGCAAATGGTGTGATAGGAACGCGATCTGGTTCTCTCAATGCTAATGCATCTCTTACCCTCTGGACTCTTTCTTTTATAAGTTGTTCTGGTATAATTTTACTCATTTTACTCATACCTCCGTCCATTTAGTTGCTATATTTACAGCATCGACAGCACTTTGTCCATAAGCATCAGCTCCGACATATCCTACAATTCTCTCATCCACTGTACCGCCTCCAATCATAATTTTTACGTCATCTCTCAATCCAGACTTTTTTAACTTTCCAATGATCTCTTTCATCGAATCATATGCAAGTGTCAGGAAACCGCTCAAAGCTAAAACATTGGGCTTATATTCCCTCAAACTTTCAATGAATTTATCAGCTGGAACATCTACTCCCAAATCTAACACATCAAATCCATTTGCATCCAACATGAATTTCACGACATCTTTTCCAATATCGTGAATATCTCCAGAAACGGTCCCCAATAGCACTCTCCCCTTTTTTTTTCCAGATATTTGTGTTTCCTTTAGTTTTGGACCCAATTCTTCAAAAATTTGTTTTAGAATTTCTCCTGACATTATCAATTCTGGTAGAAAATATTCTTTTTTACTGAATTTATCTCCTATAATTTTCATTGATTCTTTTACATCATCCATAATTTTTAGAGGGTCTTCATTATTTTGAATTCTTGTCTTTAATAATTCCTTTACATTATTTTCATTTAATTCAACAATTTCAGTTATAAAGTCCATTATTCCTTCACATTCGTAATTTTACACTCATAAATTTTGATTGTTTATGACACGTATTGGATTTACGTATCAATCTAGCATAGAAACAAAGTTATATATTAAGCTTTCTGTAAATTCAATTTGATGAAGAATTCTTTTCTTTTCTTTAACTTCGTGAAACAGACCTTTCACGCTGTTTCATATAGCTTAAGAGAATTCCTCAATAATACTTAAGAAATATTACTTCGAGTATTTTCAAATTTTCTTTGAAATGCATTATTAATCTTTAATAACAATATGATTGAAACTTAATTTATGAAATATGAACAACTAATATTTAAAGAAAAAGAGAATGTAGTTTGGATTACACTAAATAGACCAAAAGTATTGAATGCTTTAAGCATGCAGCTCTCAGATGAGATTGTATATGCTATTGAAGAAGTCCGCAAGTCAACAAAAACAAAATTTCTTGTAATAAAAGGAGCTGGAGGTAATTTCAGTGTTGGAGATGATATTAATGAGATGTTGAATTGGGGTGATGCTAACGATATCACCCGTCGTGTCCGATATTATCAAAACATGGCAAATCAATTAGAAGAGTTAGATAAGATTACGATAGCTGCAGTTGATGGTTATGCTGTTGGAGGTGGATTAGAAATTACTATGGCATGTGACTTTGTTATTGCTACGGAAAGAGCTAAATGGGGCATGCCTGAAGTGGATGTAGGAATTACTCCTGGATGGGGAGGGACTACACGCTTAGCACGCTTGATAGGGAGACGTCGGGCAAAGGAAATTAATTTAATAGGTGCACTACATTCAGCAAAAAGAGCTGTTGAGTGGAATTTATGGAATCGTGTTGTTCCTAATGATCAGCTTGATTTAGAGGTCGAAAAATTGCTTGAAGTCTTGGCTTCGAAGAATCAACAAGGTATGCGCCAATTAAAATTTATAATTAATCGTGGAGTTGAGTGCGATTTATATACAGCACAAGGATTTGAGGTACTTTCGGGTGCCTTAACTGGAGCTGTAAGCGGAATGTGGCAAATTAAAGATGCAGATAAGGGAGCAGGTATTATAGGCTTTTCTGGAAAAAATGAACTCTGGAATAAACGACGAGGACTAGCCAGAAATTTTTGGACAGATTAATTAATCATTTGAACTTGGAATTCTAGTAATTTTAGCAACAATTCTAGCAGTTGGATCTGGACATCGTACAAATTCAGTTGTTATTCCATTTAGATCAATGCTTTTTTCATAAGGAGTATCACTATATGTCCATGGAAGAGTACCTCCATAATTAAGGACGCGAATCATTGAATTCATACTATCTAATAACCAGTGGCAAATTTTACCATTATCTTCTGGATATTTGAATTTTTCACCAACTTTATGGCGATTACAAAAACCATCACTTTCAAAAATCTCAATAAATATGTTATAATTTTGATTTACCATTTTCTTCACACAGATTTTAATAAAAAAAAAAGTTATAGGTGAAATTCTGTTCCGACTATCCCAAAGGTATGAGATGGATGTCGAGACATTATTTTATTAAATTCAAATCCTGTACAATGCATTCCACATGTTATTTCTGGATTTAATTCTTCGATAATTCGAATTGATTCTTCAATATCTTCTGTTTTTTCCCACTCCTTATGAAATCCACCGATAACAGCATAAACCTTGTTGATTCCAGTTAATTTTTGTCCGTGTTTAATTGTATTTATAATTCCGGTGTGTCCACATCCCGAAATCACTACAAGTCCTTTATCCTTAACATTAATATATATTGAATTTTCATCTCTAAAGGTGTTTTTTTCAAATTCTTTTCTACTTTTCATTAAGTAGATCCCTTTAGTAAGTTCTGTCTCATCAAAAATTTCAATTTCTCCACTAGTTGTTATTCCTTTAGATAATTTAATTGGTTTCTGAGTCTCTACAATTTTAAGTTTATTTTGAGAAACTAAGTTCTCAATTAAGGATCTATTCATTGAAGGTAATTTTATACTAAAGATAAAGGCATTTTGTTTTTGCAATTCACGAAATCCCTCTGTTAATTCTTCTGGGGAGTAAAACTCTTGACTTGCTTTCGGGACTAAAATTGTGTTTTGATTAAATGAATTAGGAGTTATAATTATCTCACATCCCTCTTTAAGTTTAGGAAGTACATTCATCAGCCCTCCAAAATGGTCCACATGCCCATGACTTAAGATCAATTTATCATAATCCTTGAAATCTATACTCATTGCTTCTGCGTTAGAGATTATAGAGTTTCTGGGACCTCCCGCATCTAAAAGATATTTTTTTGTCTCTTCTCCTTGTTTTATTTCTATGCTCATAGCAAGACCATGCTCTCCTAAATATTTACTTGCATTAGTATGGGGTTGTACTACTTTTCCTTCAAATTTTTCATCGGTTAATAACGTTGAAAGAGTCGTATTTGTAGTTAGAACTTTAATAGTCAAATTACCACTTTCAATACTATCTGATATATCTATACTCATTTTATCCACTTATCACGTTTATTTAGATTAAATAATAAATTTTGAATAATTATTCTTTATATTAGGTGAATATAATTATTTTAAAAAGTTTTAGCATGTGAACATCTTAATAAAATATTGAAGATATTTAGTTTATAGAGAAAAAAGTGCGCCCTCCGGGAATTGAACCCGGGTCGCCAGGTAATTGCGAACGATGCTTTTCCTCATAGTTCTTGGCAACCTGGCATACTTACCACTATACTAAGAGCGCATTTACGTTAATATTAGAAATATATCAAAAAATTAAAATTTATTGAATCTTAAAAAATCTGTTTTATTGTACAATTTCGGATATAACTTGCTTGATAGTATTATTATTTATAAAATCTTCAAGTTCTTGTAAACTCTGGGGTAACCCTTCTCGGACACCTACTTCCAAACATTCTAAATAAGACATTGCTGTTGCCATTTTTGATGTTTTTTCAAGATTGAAATTATTTAACCGAGAGATTAAGATTCCAGTTAGGAAAGCATCACCCGCTCCAGTGGTATCCTCAACCTTACCTGCACTATAAACTCCACTATTGATAATAATCTTTCCATCTGAAATAATCGAACCATTAGGGCCATCAGTTATTGAAATTAATTTAATTCCCATATCCAAGAAATTCTTTATCATAAGAGTTTTTTTACTCTCTCCCGTAAATTCTTGGGCTTCTTCTAAATTCATTGATACTACATCGGAATTGGAAATCAAGATTTTTGCCCATTTTGTAGCATTTTTAATAATTGACATACTTGGGGCCGCAAAAATAAGACCACCTTTGTTTTTTGTTAACGTTATCGCTTTTTCTATAGCGCTACACCCATCATCAGTAGTTAAAGAAGTCCAAGCGAATGCTTTAATGTTATTGAATAATTCTTCATTGACATCTGAGGACCTTAATAGATTATTAGCACCTTTGTAAGCAAGAATACTTCTATCTTTACCCCATGGAGTTCTTAAAATTATTGATAATGCTGTAGTATCTCTTTCAGTTTGAATTACGTGAGATAGATCAACACCTCGTTTCCTTAAGTCGGTTAAACAAATTTCTGCTGAAAAATCATTTCCCATTACACCAAGATATGAACTTTTTAATCCAAGCATGGAACAATTTGCTGCTATATTAGCTCCTGACCCTCCTGGGACAAATCTAACATTCTTAACATTCAGTTTACGAGAGTATTCAATCGCTGTGTACTTTTTTATAATATCTTTATCCATTAATTCAAAACGTAATATATCATCAATATCAATTATAATATCTAATGTGTTACTCCCAATTGTAACTAATTCTGGTAAAAACATAATTATCACTAATATTTGCATTTATTTGATTCGTAGAATAAGTTTAAAATAGACATAAATCTTTTAATAACTTTTGCTAAGAATTTGTATTAAAGGTATTTAAAGTATTAATTTAGTTTATGTAATAACTCGAAAGATTTTATGAATCCTCTTTACTTTTTGTTACCAGTTTTCCTATCTTCTTTACCATACGACGTGTAAGTTCAAGAAAAGCTTTTTCAACATTATCTCCGGTTTTAGCTGATGTTTCAATGTAGAGACAATCTTCCTTTTTAGCATATTCTTCTACTTCCTTTCTATCTATTGTCTGGCCAATTTCGGGTATTAGATCTGATTTATTTCCAAGTATTACGCTAGGGATATCATTAATTACTATACTCCGCATTTCTGAAAGCCACTCTTTCATACTTGAAAAAGTTTGATGTCTTGAGAGATCAAAGACAATTAAAGCCCCAAATGCACCTTCGTAAAAGCTACGATGGAGAAATTTAAATTTTTCTTGCCCTCCTATGTCCCATATGTGGAGTTTAACAAATTTTTCAGGTTCGTATTCTAAACTTTTGGTTAAGAAATCAACGCCAATAGTTAACTTATATTTTAAGGAAAATTCATTGTGTACGAACCTATTAAGTAAACTAGTTTTCCCTACCGCTCCGGGACCGATTATGATAACTTTGAAACTTAATTCCATGCTATTAACACTATTTTTATAGTTAGATCTATAATTATTTGTTATATTTTTAAGTTTAATCTAAAGTATGATTTTTTAACATAAATAGTGATTTTTTTTTATTACTAATATAAATCGAAATTGATTAAATATTAAAAGGAGAACCCAATCTTGCCATACTTATACTAAAAGTATAATAAATAAGTGATTTACAAAAAAAAATTTATTCATCTGATTTCAAACGATTTAATTCTTTCTCTAATTCGGCTATCTTTTCATCTGAAGCACCAGAAGCGGCACTTGGTAAGGCTACACCCATTTCTACTTGGATCTCAGCATCAATTTCGCCTAAAACCTCAGACACGTCTGAATCTGTTACAGCAGTATCGATGCTAATACTATCCATACCATCTGTTGCAATATCTGCAGTTACAGCAAATTCTTCCATATCAATATCGATTTGGCTCATAATCTCAGTCATTTGTGGTACAGAAAGCTGAGTTTTTAAAGTTGAAAGAGATTGTGCAATACCAGTCATAATTTCAGATACATCTTTAACTGCATTTGCTTGTTCTAGTTTGAATAAAAGCCCTTCCAAATTTGTACGGAACATTTCTACAGCTCTACCTTGCTTTTTAATTTGTAAATAATTCCTTGCATGGAATTTAGATCCTTCAAGGTCGCCTTGCTTTCTGAGGTTCACTGCTTTATCTCTTGCTAGTTTTCCACTCATCTCCAATTTTTTTACTTGTCGTAATAATCTCTTATTAAAGACTTTTAATTTGATGGCAGCAGATCGTACAGTATTCTTATCCTTCTTCCCGCCAGATAACCACTTAGAAATATCTTTTAAGAAACCCATTTTTATCAAATCTAATTAGTAATTATTTAATATATAAATGCTATGATGAGTATTTAATTTTTTGGAGACCAATCATTAATCTCATTAGGTTAAAGAGTAAATTTGATATATGCGGATAAAATTATTAATATTACTAATTGTTAAATTAGATTAAAAACAAATAATAAAATGGTTTTTATAAAGTTATTATGTCGTCGGTAGATTCAAAACTTTATCAATATGCAGTATCAACAGCAAAAGAGGCTGTTTTGCTAGATAGTCAAGGAAAATATCATCAAGCTATAAATAAATATAATAGAGCTGCCGAAATTCTAATACAGTTCATGAAATATAACAAAAATCCTCAAATGAGAGCTTTATGTCAAAAAAATATAGAGGAATATGTGGAACGTGCAAAAATATTAAAATCTCAACTTGGTGGACCTAGAAGCGCGAGACCATCTAGAAGACCTGGTGTTTCAGGGGATGATGATGAATCAAAGGGTGAGACGAGTGTATCATCCGAAGAACAAGAACTCATTGATATGATATCTGGTACAATTGTCACAGAATCTCCTAATGTAAGGTGGGATGATATTGCAGGATTAGAAAACGTAAAACAAGCAGTGAGAGAAGCGATAGTTTTGCCAATAGCAAAGCCAGAATTATTTACAGGTGCTAGAAGGCCTTGGTCTGGAATCTTACTCTTCGGTCCTCCAGGATGTGGTAAGACCTTATTAGCTAAAGCTGCTGCGACCGAATGCAATGCTACATTTTTTAGTGCTTCTTCAGCAGATCTACTAAGCAAATGGTTAGGTGAAAGTGAAAAACTAATTAGTTCTTTATTTAAAGTTGCTAGATTAAAAGCACCAAGTCTAATATTTATGGATGAAATTGACTCTGTAGCAACAAAACGGGGAGAAGGTTCTGAGAGTGGTGGTGAAAGAAGAGTTAAAACTCAGCTTTTAAGCGAAATTCAAGGATTAAAATCAGGTCGTGGAAAACCATTGTTGGTTTTAGGAGCAACAAATCGCCCCTGGGACATAGATAATGCCATGCTAAGTAGATTTGAAAAAAGGGTGCATGTACCTCTTCCAGATTTAAAAGGTAGGGCCGGAATATTTAAAATCCATACTGAGGGAGTAGATTCAGCATTAACAAAAGAGGATTTTGTTGAACTAGGAGTTAGAAGTGAAGGTTATTCTGGAAGAGATATCGCAAATGTATGTCGTGAAGTAATAATGATGCCCGTACGTGAGTTAGATATGGGGGGACTTCTAGAAGATTCCGATAAAGAAGTAAAGGTTAGAGATATTACAGTAAAAGATTTCAAAAAAGCACTTAAAAAAGTAAAACCGATGACCAACGCAGCATTATTAAAACAATATAATGCATGGGCGGAAGAATTCGGAGAATTTTAGAAAAGTAAACGATTAATATGGAAAGACAAAGAGAAAGATCAACTGAAGTTCCAAAGGAAGTTAAAGAAAAAGCAGAAAAAGAGTTAGAGGAATTAAGGAAAGAACTGGCTAGGTTAAAGATATTAAAACAAGAAAAAGAGCAATTGGAAATAGAAGCTACACAAAAGCATATCATTAAGGAAGATGAAATAAAAGCCACAGAGTTAGATTTTATTGAAGAACAATTTGATAAACTTGAAGATATTTTGTCCTCCAAGCTAGGGGAGATAGACACTAAAGTTTATCAAAAGCATGCTGATCAAATTGAATCAGAGTTACAAACCCTTGAAGAAGAAATTATTGGAGAAAAAGGTCTAATCGAAAAGAAACTAACCGCTTATGAAAATTTGTTGCAAGCATATCCTTGGCTCGAAGAGGAAAGAAAGAAGTTCATGTATGATATGCCTGATAAAAACAAAAACAAAAATGATTATATTTCGTGGAAAACAGAATGGGCAAAAGTTCTTTTTGATTATGCTAGATTTGCTATTCTTCATATAATCTACACCAGAGAGTTAACAACTCATAAACCATTCATGAATTTTACTAAAAGGGAGCAATACATAAAAGAAATTTCTGAAGAACTAATAAGTCAGAACCAAGCAAAATGGCTTTCAAAAAAGAAAGAAAGTTTGAGAGTATACTGGAAAACTCTTGAAGTATGGTCTGATGAAATATGGAAATGGGCTTATGAGAATGGAAAAATTGAGCCAATCATGATCTATGAATTAAGAGAAGCAAAACAAGAAGATTTTAGCTCGCTTCCACTTGAAGATCTGGAAGAGATTTTCAAGATTTTAGCTAAGAATCGAAAAGCTAAAATCTTAAAGTTGGATGATGGAAAATTAGCGTTTAAAATTAAGTTAGAATAAGTTTAATAATTTTCCTCACAATGAGGGGAAATACCATTGTTTCCCAGTTAAGATGTTCTCCCTAAATTTAGCAATACCACTTCTTTCGAGTGATTCTAAAGATCTTAAAGCTCGATCTTGTGACCATTCTAAATTAGTACAAACATCTTCTAAAGTAAGAACACCTTTCTCTTTAGCTAAATCAACAACCTTGGCTTCATCACTCGTATACTCAATGGGAAAAAATCTTATAATAATTGATCCTGATTCCAATTCGGTTATATCATCAATAACTTTTGTTTTTTTCAGCAGTCGTAGTGATTTTTCTACATCTTTTACTTCAATGTTACCATTTAAAATTCCTGTATTAACTAATTCATAGACTTCTGATAACGGGATAATTCCTCCAGTTTCCTCTTTACTCATCAAAACTCTTTGGTATGCTAACATTCCTAATTTTTGGTGATCTATTTTTGAGAACTTTCTTAAAACATCATGCTCTGTTATTTGGTCAGTAATAATTTTTGAAGAGGGAATATTATACTTTTTCTGCAATTCTTTTACTTCTTTTCTTAACTCGGGAGTTAAAGCTAATAAAACACCATGTTTCTTAGCAAGGTCTCTTAGTTTATCTTTAGTGAATTTTTCAACTGAGGCTTTTGCTTGCATGTCCTTCATTTTCAATTCGGCAGCTTTCTTTTTCATAGCTTCTTTTAGGTCAATCTCATCTTCAATCTTTCTAATACCCATTTCTGTTTTTTACCTTTTTTCTAATTTTAGTATTTTTATTCCAATTTTACCAGAACTATCTTATCACATATAAATTTATTCTATTAGTTAATTTGATTTATTTACTCTTATAATATAATAATCGTTCTTCAATTTAATTGTTATGAATTATCTAAATGATTAAATATAAAAATTTTATATTTCCTCTCCACAAAACTTATTCCTGTGAATATAATAAACTCTCTCTAGATTTAATATCTCTTATACTATGGAAAAAGTATCATAAAAATAATTTGGCAATTCTGTATATTATTTTTATTTTACTATGATTCAATTTATTGATAACTTCATGATCCTATAGAGTATGTAAATTTTCTATTTAAAAATATTTAAAAGTAATTTCTATGTTTATTTAAAAAACATTAGAAATTTTTATTTACAAATTAGAGCTTTTCAAGAATGCCTCAAATACCACTTGAGTATGAAATATTAATGGTAGTAGGAGTCTTTGCCTTAGCATTCATTTTCTTTAAGAGAAAGTATGGATTAAACAGAGAATCTTTAGCTTTTAGAGTAATTTCAATTATGACTATAGCAATTATTGTGTTGATGATATTTGTGATATTTGCTCTAGATCCTTTTGATAGTGACCTAATTACTATTCTATGTATGATTCCTCCTGCTGTTGCATTAGTTTTTTATTCATTTTACTATATCATTAAAGTTATTCTACGTCAAGAGAATACAATTAAAACCTTGTTAAAATCTAGTTCTCAAACTTCTGTATCTGTCGCAAATATCGCTACAGAAATGGCAGCGAGTATTAGTGAAGTAAATGCCGCATCAGAAGAAATATCCTCAACAACTCAAGATATTGCTTTAGATTCTCGAGATGTTGTTAAAACCTCAAATGAAATTCAAGTCATAATGGATTTAATAACCAATATCTCTGAACAAACAAATCTATTAGCTCTAAATGCTAGTATCGAAGCAGGAAGAGCGGGTGAGCATGGAAGAGGATTTGCTGTAGTTGCTGATGAGGTAAGGAAATTAGCTGAAGAATCAAAAAATGCAGTTATAAACACAGGCGGTAAAATTGGAGAAATTATTAATAAAATCTATAGGACATCTTCTTCTATAGAGGGAATAAGTTCATCTACAACGCAACAGACATCTTCAATAGAGGAAATTTCAACTACAGCACAGAAATTAGGGATATTAGCTGAAAATTTGAAGAACCAATTAACAGAATTTAATTTAGTATAGAAAAATAAATGAATATTGGATTAGGTCTTGTATAATTATTAAGCAAAATTTCTACATGAAATTTTATTTTTTTTTTATCTCTAATTAAAGGTGTATTATTTTTTAAATCTCCATTGATTAATAATTATAAATTTTCTTAATTCTTTCTATTTTATTAGATTATGATTAGATCTTCAATTTTCAGAAAAATAAATGAAATTGAGAATAAAATCATTTCTGAATCCTTATCTAAATTTTCTCCCAATATTTTAAAATTCTTGATAGAATCTAAAAAGCAATTATATATTTCTATAATTGAGTCAAAAAAGAAAACTAATTACCCTACGGTTTACTTAGTTTCCAATGATTTTCAAAAAATAATAGATCTAAATGGATTTAAAGGGAAAATTTATCTAGTAAATCTATACTTTGGATTTATCAAAAAATCATATTTTTATTTAAGCTTAGAAGGTACAGAATTTCTATACAAACAAGGAAATCTTTCTGATATTAATCGTTTATATCTTAATAAGAAAGGAGAAAAATCAGTTTTATATGGAAACCATATTTCAAAGAATATGATTGTTAAAACATCCTCTCATCTTGAGAAGGGGGATTTCTTATTAATTTTTAACGAATTTGATGAAATTCTTGCTATTGCACAATCTAAATCTGATACTAACATTCTACAACATCTCCAACCAAAAGATATTGTTGCTTTGAATTTGAGTGATAAGGGTATCTACTTGAGAGAAAAGCAATAATTCTTTAAAAGGGAGGATTTCGCCTACTAATACTCCCTAAAATTTTTTAATAAAATTGAGTTATGAATTTTTTTATTATCTGATTATTTAAACTTAATAGGACCAAATTTCTACAAAAACTATAAATTAAAAAATTGTATACTAAAGATAAACTAACTTTATGTTTTCTAAGTTTTTTAAATTACTGAAAATTATAATAATGTATTCTTAATTCTCATTTAGATATTTAATATCTTCAGATGAAATCCCTTTTACTTCATCTTTTAATTGATCATGGAGTCTGATAAACTCTGAAATAAAAGAAAGGGGAGATTTTATTAATTCAGCTTTAATAGCTTCATATTCTTCTTCATCATTAAAAATTGTACGAAGTTTATTCTCTAATTCTAAAGGAATTTTAGTATATCTCTCTGTAAGAAATATGGGTTGTTTTTTACTTTTAATAGTCTTATATGGAAAATTTGAAAAGTATTTTTCTATAAGTTCATATGCCCCTTCATATTGAGTCATATCCTTAATTGACTTTTTTAATTCACGTTCAAATTTTTTTTCAAAATCTGCTGTAAATTTAACTACTGAATCTTTCAACAATTTTGAGGATTTCGATGAGACAAGACCGACTGTGATCTGTGCAGATTCTCGTAAAATAAGAATACCATCTTCCAAATTTATATCGAATAAACCTCCAATTTGCATTACATCTTCACTCATAAGTTGAACTGCGTTTAAAAATCCAGTAAATATCGTTTCATTTATATTTGATTGAGACCAATCATGATCATATAAAGGATTTCCATTTCTATCTTTTACTACAATTCTATGAATTGTAAAAGGGAGTATATACAATAACTTTGGCTCTCTTCCTATAACGAAACAAAATATTAAAGTTCCCAGACCCATTAAAAGATCCCCAATTGTAACAAATAGGATATTTAAATAGTAGAGTATATAGAAAATGAGATAGATTGGTCCTATAAAGAGTATCCCTATTAAGAATATTAAACTCTCTTTTTTAATTAAAAAAGGCGAATTTACCCAAGTTTTAAAACCCCAATATAGTAATACTACTACTAGGTTAAGAGATATAATAATATCCATTAATGCAAGAGCTCTAATCCACTTTATATTTAAGTATCCAAATTCAGTTACAAGTTTAATTGAATCTGCTTGAAAAGCTAAATAAACCATTAATGTTCCTAAACAACAATTAATAATTAAAAAGATTGAATTGAAGGTTTGTCTCGAGATGTAATTAACTCCCATTAAGAGAAAAATAGAGGTGAAGGCAATGTTAAATGCATTGAATCGTGACAAAGTGATATTTAAATAAAGAATACTCAAAGCATCGATGTAAAAAACTAGCATCATAAAAAATATTGCTATCCTAATATAGAGGATTGATCTGAGTTTTTTGATTTTAGGCTCAAAATGGGTTATTATTAAGGCTAAGAAAATAATTGTTCCTACTATGAAATCAACAATTACTTCAGTAGTCCAATTTAACAATATTCTTACGCCTTTTTTTATATTTATTTAATTTAGATAAATAAACTTCTTCTTTTAAGGGTTCAATATATTGAAGAGGATTCCTTTACTAAACGTAAATTACGAATAATATGTAATCTATTTTAGTATATAAATATATAATAACTTTTTCTTTTACATAATTGTCAATTTTCCATTTTTTATATTAGTTTTGAATTGCCTATAGTATTAATATATAATTCTAATCATTGATTTTTTCAATCTATAACTTTAAAGTTCATCATGGAGTTTATATTCCAGAGATTTTGAATTATCTTCAACCATTTCTCGCGCTTCATTTTCTAAATCGTTATATAATGAAAAAAACTCTGAGCTTTGGTTTAAAGGAGACTTTTGAAGTTCAATTTTAATGAAATTATATTCCATCTCATTTTGGAAAATCTCTTTAAAATTACTTTCCAACTCTAAAGGTATTTTTGTATATTCACCTGATAAAATCAGAGATTGTTTTTTGCTAGTAATCATTTTATAAGGAAAGTTGGAGAAGTATTTCTCTATCAAATCATATGCAGACTCATATTTCGCTTGATTTACACATGATTGCTTAAGTTCCTTTTCAAAAATAATTTGGAATTCCATTGAGAACCCCACAACACATTCTCTTAATAGTTTCGAAGATTTGGACGATAATAATCCAACTGAGATTAAATCCGATTCATATAATGTTAATATCCCTTCTTCTAATTTTATATCCAACAACCCTCCCATATTTATTACTTCATCGCTCATAAGTTGTACTGCATTTAGAAATCCAGTAAAAACTGATTCCCTTAAACTAGAAAGAGACCAATCATAATTATATAATGCATTACCATTTCGATCTCTTACAACAATCCTATTAACTGTAAATGGTAAAATATATAAGAGTTTAGGCTCCATTAATATACCAAGACAAACAAATAAGTTTCCTAAACCAGTAGTTGCGTAGGCAAACAAAATAAAAATTGGATTCCAATAATAAAAGGTGTAAATAAGTAGAGTTAAGGGGCCATTTATTAAAGTACCAAGGAAAAAAATGGACGCTTCTCTTCTAATTAAAAATGGAGCATTTAACCAAGTTTTTAATCCCCAATAAAATGAAGCACTCCCAACAAAGAATATGAAAATTAAACCCCCTAATTCGTATAAGCCAATCCAATTCAAATTTAAATAATCTCCCTCAATTTCAAATCTAACTGCCCCAGGTTGAAATGCTAAGTAAGTGTATAAAATACCTAAACCCACAGCTATAAGCAAGAATGGGGAATTAAATGTTTCTTTAATTGTATAGTTTATACCAATTGCAAAGAACACTGCACTAGGAAATAGCATAAGTCCACAAATTCGGGAAAGAAATTGGTTCAAATAAAGATTTGCTAGCAAATCTAGCGCAAAAAGCATACCCATGAAAAAGAGAGCTACTCTGATAAACGACAATGATTTAATATTCTTTGTTCTCGGTGTAATGAACATTAATAGTGTAGCTATTAAAATAATCGAACTTGTGAATATTTCTACAATGATTTCAGGTGTCCAATTTAATACCATTTTTCTTATCTTTTATTAATTTTTTTTAATTCAGTTTTATTCAATTTTTTTCTAAAAATATTGATAATATCAAAAATATCACTTTGTTTGGTAGGATTTATACAGAGCTCCTTAGTGTTTTCATTTTCAAAATAGATCAAATCATAGTTTATTAGATTGGTTATACGATAATTAACGAGATCTCTTTTTTCGTCTATTAATTTATAAATTTCTGATTTTTTGATTGATTTATGTGTAGCTATAAACTCGATAATTTTTAAATTAATCCTATCTCGTAATAGAAAAGTTATAATTCCAAATTCAATCTCCATCTCAATAGGAAAAAAAATGGTGTAATTCCCTACACTAGTTTTATTGATATAATTAAATTTTATTAACATCTCTAAGTGCCATATTAATTGCCCGGAACTACCAGATTCGACAGATAATGCCTTTTTTCTTAATAAAGAGAAATGTACACCGGGATTTACTTTAATATAGTTATAAATATTTCTTCTAATACCATTTAAAAGAACAGTTTCCTTAGAAAACTTTGATCCCTCAATTAGAATCTTTTTATTAATCAAAAATTTTATTATAAATAGAAGGCCATTTCTCGATAAATTCAATCGTTTTTTTGCCAAATTATAGAGATTTTCCACATTTAATAACTTGTTTTTGCTCATAATCTCTTCAGCTATCTCTATTACTTTCCTTACACTTGGATGCTCTAATCCAATGTTTCTAGATAAAATCTGAGGTTTCATGATAGAGATAACCAACTTTATTATATCTTCGAAATCTGAATTTAATTCAGATTCTTTCAGAATTTTAATTTTTCCTAATTTCCTAATAGGGGTATCTTTTATACTTATGTCAAGAATTCTATAAAGATTAATTCTTAATAAATTTAGATATAACTCTTCGCTAAAAATATGTAATTCTGGAGAAATTCCTACTTCTTGTGAAAAAATCAATGAAATTATTAGATTCCTTTTAAGATAATAAAATAATAAAATACAAGATGAATTTCCCTATAAATTCATATAGACCAAAATTCCACTATAATTTTAGTTAATATTTTTTATAAGACAGAAATAAAAGCCTATAGTATCATGAAGATGAGGATATAAACGTTGTGAGAACTTTAGACTATCTAACATTGAAACTCCAAAAACTTCTGTCAATCCTTTCATACCATAATTTCGAGGAATTTCTACTATTTCGAAATTTTTTACCTGATTTAATACATCATTTACAACCAGCTCATTTTCTTCAGGAGCTATAGAGCAGGTACAATATAAAAGTTTTCCTCTAGAATCTAATGTATTTAATCCAGCTTTCAATAACTTCCTTTGAATTGAAGACATTTTTTCAAGTTCTTTCACCATCCTACTTTTCTTTCTACTAGGATCTTGTCTTATTAATCCTTCTCCGGTGCATGGAGCATCTAACAGAATTTTGTTAGATTTAATATTTAGATCCGATAAATTAATAGCATCCATATTTAATATAATTGAATTTAGAACACCCATTCTCCTTAAATTGACTTCTAAGGCAGGTATTCGGTTTCTATTTTTATCAATTAAAACAAGCCTCCCTTTATTTCCCATAAGTTGAGCTAAATGAGTGGATTTACTTCCGGGAGCAGCACACATATCGAGTACAACATCATCCGGTTTAGGATCGAGTATGATAGCTGAAAGCATCGAAGCAACATTTTGTAAGTAATAATAACCCTGTAAAAACTCATGGGAAGATCCTAAATTTATAGATGTTTTTTTAACTTCAAATCCATAAGGAATCCATTCAATTGGTTCTAACTCATTTCCTTTCTTTTCGAGTCTTCTTTTCAATTCTGATGCAGATATTTTAAGAGTATTAGTACGTATTGAGGGTATTAATGGCTTTTCGTTTGCTTCTAATAATTGTACAGTGTCATCTATTCCTAAAAATTGGATGTATCTATCTATCATATAGGGAAGATAACCATATTTTTCTGCAAGCTCTTTAACGATGCTAAATGATGCTGAAATAAAAAGATCAACTCGAATTCAATCCATTAATACTAATAAAAAATAGTAAATTATAATTGTTATCAGTAAGGAAAAAATTAGAATGATTGAAGTAGAAATAAAAGTCCGAATCTCAGATCCATCCGCTATTAGAGAAAAGTTCGAGGAAAATAATGGTGTATATAAAATATCTTTACAACATGAAGATACTTATTTTAATATGCCAAAAGGATTAAGAAATTTTGAAGAAACAGATGAAGCTTTAAGAGTGAGAAAATCTATTGAATTTAACAAAAATAATCAAATAATTAAACACAATATTAATCATTATATAACATATAAAGGTAAAAAATTAGACAGTTCGACAAAGACTCGTAAAGAATTAGATATTAAGATTGAAGATACTGAGACAATGAAGTTTTTATTGAAAGAATTAGGTTTTCAAGAAGTTCTTACGGTCAAAAAGGAAAGAGATTTATATGAATTTGAGTTTAAAAATTATCAGATAGAAGCTTTGATTGATTATTTACCAATATTAGATCAACATTTTATAGAAGTAGAATGTTTATTACATTCTTCGGAAAAACTTGAAGATTCTAAAGAAATTCTATTCGATTTCTTAGGTTTATTAGGTATTAGAAGGGAAGAATCTATACGAAAATCATACCTAGAATTAATTTTTGACAAGATAAAATAAAATTTAAAGTGCTAGTGAGTATATTCAAGAGAATATACTCACCTAGGAAATGGAAAAGATTTAAGCTTGATTTTTTTATTTATTTATCAGTAATTTATCTAGAAGTGCAATTTGCCTATCTAGATTATGCTTGACCTTGTTTATATCATAATTTTCATATATTTTTTTCATTAGACTGTTTTGAATAGATTTGGAATTTTTGGATATATCTTTAACTAAATCCAAAAATTCGTAATAATTTGTGTTTATTCTTATTTTAGCTTCCATAATATATCACTATTCTATTTAATTTTTCACTGAATAGAAAAAGAAAAGAAAAGAATTAAAGTAAAATGGAGTCCAATTTTTAGATCAAATCTCCCCTTTCAAATTTGGTGGATTTCACTGTTCAATGCTGATTTCTTAAGTTTATTTGATATTAAAAGAAAGGTTGGAATCTATAAAAAAATCCTATTTAGAATTAATTCTTGATAGGTTTAAAGGGAATTTAAAGTTCTAGTGAGTATATTCTTTCGAATATACTCAACTAAGAAATGGAAAAGATATAAGCTTGAATTTTTTATATATTTATTGGTACTTTGTTTATTTGAGCAAATTTCTTATCTAGATTACTCTTAACCTTGTTAATATCATAAGTTCCATATATTGTATCTATTCTTATTTTAACTTCCATATTATATCACAATTTTGTTTTATTTTTCACTTAATCAAAAAAAGAATAGAAAAGATTTAAAATAAAATGGGGTCCAATTTTTGGATCAAATTTCCAATTTCAAATTTGATGGATTCCACTGTTCTATAGAGTGATTTTAACTTTTATACACTTTAAGAAGCTTTGCTAAGTCCTTCAATTACTTGTTTTAATGACATTCCCAAAGTAAATATATAAAAAGGCTTTTCTCTCTTAACCCCATTAATCCCATTTTCTTCTCGTTCAATTTCATTAATTTTTTGGGTAAAATCCGAATAAAGAGCTCGTACTTTTTTATATCTTTCCTCACTAAGAAAGAGCATACTACTAAAACTTTCTTCTTTTTTAAGCATTTCTTTCAACTGTTCAAGTCCATCTTCCCTTTTTCCAAGTACTTCAAAAAATTTTTTATAAATTTCAAGATTTCTAATGTTAAAATTCAGATAAGCTATAAAGAATTCCACTGTTGATGGAGTAGCTTTATCAATTTCAGAATCTGTTTTACTCAACTTCTCAAGGTATCCAGGCTTTAATGAATAGTATTTAGCTAAAATGTTTCCTCTTACTTTTTCTTGACGAGAGAGCTCAATAATGTCATAATCAATCAACTCTTTTAGGTGATGATGTATAGTTGATTTACTTTTATTCATTTTTTTGGAAATTTCAGAAAAACTCAATTCTGGATATAAGTGTAATAATGAGAATATACGAAATCGTACATCACTTTTTAACACATCTAGAATAGATTTTTCAATGTTATCTTTACTCATAAATAATACATATATTTTATAATATTTATATTTTTCGAACGTTTGAAAAATCATAAAAAAACAAAACATTTATATATGATATGTTCTATTTTATTATTAAGAATCAAACGTTTAAAAAAATAAAAAAAATCGAACATAAAAAAGGTGGAAAAATTGAAAAAAAACAACTTAAGCCCAAGGGAAGTAATAATTATAGAAGCTGCTATTGGATTTAATCCTTATTTTTAATAAAATATTTTTTTTCTTATTTTTTATTTTTAACAAATTTTCTTGATTATTTCTTTAGATCTTTATATTGTCCATCTAAAATTTGTGCGATATATCGTCTTCCCTTAATAATCCACATTATTTGATGGCCTTCTCTAGCCTTTTTCCCCCACTCCGATTTTTTATTACGATTTTGTTCGATATAACGATATCCAAAAAGATCCACATATCTTACACCACTAGAAAATCTCTTTATGTCGTATTCGATTTCATCAATTTCAACACTTTTTTTTCGCTCAAATAGAGCATTAAAGATTTTTAATCCATTTTCTTTTAGTTCTTCCATAATCTTGAATCACCTCAAATTACTATAGTATCTTGTGCTACAATTTTTTCTTTCTTTTCTTCAGCAAATTCAACATCTTGAAGATTAATCGTAGTTTTAGGGAACCTTTCTCCACTAATTAACCTTCCAAATGCCTTCTTCTTGCCTTTTGAAAATAATTTGAATTTAAAATTCATTAAGTCTTTAGCTTGTTGGTTTTTAAACTGCATTAACCAAGTAAAATCATCCAAATTTAGTATTAGATCGTTTAATAGAGTTACTTTTTTCAATTCGGTTGTAAAATAAGTGTCACGTATTTGAATTGGTATCGGTCGTCCCCATTCTTGTAATTCATCTATTAACATTAAGAAAAATGCTAAAGGCTGCTCATCAAAAACATAATCTTTTAGTTGAGCTTTAAAATTATGCAATGCTATTGCTTTAGCCACTAGAATATATCCATTATATTCATCATTATTTTTAATTTCCTGAGGGGATCCAAGCCCTTTAAGAAGAGAAAGTGCAGAAATAACTCCATGATCTAGTTGAATTGGATCTTTATAACGATATTCGGGATGCCCATCTGGTTGAGTTATGAAAACCTGAGTTTTTTGAGGGGGTAATTCCTGATCTTTAATTCCAGCTCCTTTTCTTATTAATGTACGGGCTTCTTTTGAAAGGTCTTCTTCCAAAATCTTAAGATATTCCTCTTGCTGACCTTTCCAACCTAAATTGATTTCAAAGGGAATAAATTCTAAATCAATAGTGGGATAACATTTTAAAAGTTGGTTCACAAGGGAATAATTTACTGCTGTGGTCATTTTTCCTAATGGATAACCAATATCATGAATAAGTCCCGTAATCCACCAGAATTTATCTTTTAGCAATTTCTTATCAATTTCTGTTAATTCAGAAATCAATCCTTCCAATGATCCTTGTCCGAGATCTTGTTCCAAAAGAAAATCTCCTAAAACTGCTACACGAAGAGCATGTTCAGTATGATCCCGATAATATTTTCTTACACTGGTACTATAAAGAAAGGCCTCAAGGTCTGGTAGGGCTTTTATAAGATAGAGTAATCCTTCAGATTCAATCCCTCTCTCTTTTGATACATCATAAAGAGCAGTAGATAAATCTTTTTTTTTACCTGTAATAAAATCTAATTCAAAATCTAAGCCCTCAACATTTCTTAAAGATCTTTTAATATGTTTCTCAATTGGTTTTTTAACCCTACTAAACATTTTCGTTGTGAAATTTGAAATACCTTTTCCCAAAAATCCTAACTTATCCAATTCTTTTTGTGCTTCGCTTAAATCCTTGTCCAACCCTTGGAATGATAAAATCATTTCATCTTTTTTGAATTCATCAAGCGCTTCGGGATTAATTTCTTCTAGTGTTTTCTCTATACCTTTAATTAAGCCACTCATCCATTCACTGAAACTATTACTCTGTTTAGAAATTCGTTTCAAAATCCAATCATCATCAATTTTAAAATCTTTCAAAACAAAACCTCTAATTTTTTACTAAAAAACGTTTCTATGATTATTTCTTTAATTCACGATCTAAAAAGTTTTATTTGTTGATAAATATTAACCTTAAAAATCTAATCATTATCTTCTTATTATTTCCCTTCAAACTATACCTATTCTAAAAATTTAAATGCCTGTTTCATTATGTTAAACCAAATAAAAGTACAAAGTAATATTGTTATAAGGAATATTGATCATATTTTGATTCCTAAAAGAAATGGATATAGAAGTTTTCTATGGTTTATTTTGAGATAGACCACTTGGGATTTAATTGTGGAAAAATTAAGGAGAAATGTGTAAAATATCCAAAGTATTGTTTTGCGTGTGTTAAAAATAAGTTGAAACAACTTGGATTTGAAGTGGATTCTGAGATTAAGGTTTTTGAGATCGAATCAGAAGACCGTCGCATTAAGATGGAACAACAAATAATCTATCGAAAATTCTCGGATGTTCTCAATATAAGACATATAATAGTTATGGATAATGAATCAGGATTAACACTATTGAACTACCCTGTTTCAGGAGAAGAAATAAAGGCAGATCTATTGAGTGGATTCATTCAGGCAAATATTAGATTTTCTGAATCACATAAAGAATCATATAAGTCTTCACAATCTACAAGAGATCAAAACTTTTATGAATTTCAATATCAAGATTTTAATATTCTCTTAAGAGATGGAGAGTTTATTAGACTCTGCTTGATGCTTGATAATAAAGCTTCTGAGAATATGAAAACTCAAGTCTTACATTTCATCCCTGAATTTGAAGACACTTACAGTCAAGAACTTATTAATTTTCGAAGTGCTGGAATGCTTTATTTTAAAAATATGGTTGATTTTATTGTAGATTCATTTGAAATTAGGCTAGTTTTCCCTATGATTTTAACTCAATCAATTGCTCCTAAAATTTTGGAGGGAATCAACCAAAATCAAATTCAAAAAGCAATTTTTAATATTGCTAAGGAATTACTTGTTTCGAAATCCTTCTTTTTTATAAATAATTTGCTAAATCGAGTAAAAAAAATTGTAAACTTAGATTCACATGTTATTTTATACCAGATATATCAGCTAGTAGAGAATAAAACTATTATACCAACTAAGCTAGAGGCAGCTGTGAGTAATCTGGAAAGAATCAAAGAAGTTCAAGATGAAAAAGCTGAAAAATACAAACCAATATCATCGATGATTATTACAGACTCAGATATTGAAGAATTAAAAGAACAAATGGAAGATATGGATGAGAATTCAGCAATTAATGTTATTAAAGAATTGATCAGGAAAGGTAAAACTGCTGAGAAAGCTTTAGCATATCAAGTAGGAGAAAAAGAATATAAAAAAGCCCTTTTCTTGGCAAGAGAGTTTAAACTCAAATCACAAATTGATCGAATTTCAAAAATTCTGTTAGAATTGGATAAACAAGTCAAACAAATAGAGTTAGACTTTACATTAAAAGCAGGAGAAAACGCTGAAAAAAGTGGTGATTATATCAATAGTATTCAGCATTATCAAAAAGCATTAAAAATTCTCGAGAGTTTTCTAATTTATAATATTTCTGATTCTCGAATTAAGAAGCTAAAAAGAAAAATTATCAAACTTCGTGAAGAGATATGAAATATCTAATTAGGATACATCCAATCTAACAACATCATGATGGCATACTGATAATGAAGCCTTAGAAGGAGCAACTAACTTTACATTATCCATTACTTCTACATACGAAGAAAGAATGACAAGATTTTGATTGTTCCCAATTAGTTGTACTCCATCATGAATTAGGCAGTTATCTGCGATTATTGTCTTTTCACATTTAACATTTTCAGAAATATGAGCCTCATTATAAATCAATGTATCTTTAATTTCGGTATAAGTTCCTATATGCACATTATCTCCAATTATTACATTGGGTCCAATTTTACAATTCTTTTTAAGAACTACGTTTTTTCCAATAGCTACTGGAGAATTTATTACTACATTTTCTTCGATTTTTAGATTTTCTTCTATAATATTTTCTTTTTTTTCTTTTTGATTATTTATAATATCGTTCATTAACTGAATATTTCCTTCTAATAATTCTTCGGGTTTGCCTATGTCCTTCCAAATTCCTGGAATTGGATAATAATATAGTTTTCCTTCATCGGCAAGAATAGGAAAAACTTCTTTTTCAATTGACACTCTCTTTTTTGGCTCGATATATGTGAGAATTTCTGGTTCTAAAAGATAAACACCAGCGTTTATTGGCATTGAAATTGTCATTTCTTTTGGAGGAACATACTCGGTTTTTTCAAGAAATTTAGTAATTTTATTTGTATCTTCATCAATAATTAAAACACCATATCTTGAGGGATCTGAGATAACTTTACTTGCAATTACTCCTAAACCTTTATATCTTGCATGAGCTTGAATTATTTCTTTGAAATCAAAATTTAAGATAACATCTCCATTTAACATAAAAAAATTTTCATCTTTTATGTAATCTTCAGCTAACTTAATAGCACCTGCAGTACCTAATGGACTTTTTTCATCTGTATATTGGATATTTATCCCTAGTTTATCTCCATCTCCAAAGTAAGCTTTTAATACATCAGACATTACACTCACAGCTAAAATAATATCTTTTATACCCACGGCTTTTAATAATAAGATTTGTCTTTCAATAACAGGTTCATTGACTACTGGTATCAAAGATTTAGGGATTGTACATGTTAAAGGACGTAAACGAGTTCCCCATCCACCCGAAATAATTATTCCTTTTGTCATCGTAAGAATTAAGTTGTTCTATTAAATTTCTTTTAGAATATTTTTATGGAATTAAAACAATAATTAAAATTTATTGACAAACCGTCTAAATCAATAAAAGAGGATTAAAACTCAATTTGTTCAGGTCTTAAACTTACATCCTCTTGTTGTTCTATAACTTCATCTCTCGATTCATTATGTATAATATTTTTTAGATTGGTGAAAAACCAAGTTACCATAATACTTACAAATTGTAAATACAAAAATATAATAAATAACAATCTGATTCCAAATAATTCTGCTAATGGCCCAGAAATTATCATTCCGAGAGGTGTAACTGCCGCTGCAATGCTAATAACAATCGAGAATACTCTTCCTTGGGATTCTGGAGGAATCTTTGTTTGTAATATTGTAAGAAACATTGTATTTGCTATTGGAATTAAAGCTCCATGAATTAAGGCTCCAATACCCATTAATAGGAAATTACCTGTCGGAGCTAAAGTTGTTATTAAATACCCACCAATTCCAATAAACACAGACCATAATATGATTAATTCTTTATGTTTCCAATGCTTTTTTAATAAAGCTATCATTGCGCCTATGACAATACCCATTTGTAAAAATGCCATTATAAAAGCATAATTTATTTCTTCTCCACCGTGATTTATAAAAACAAATAGAGACATCAGGGCCGTAAAGGGCATATTTAATAAATTAATCACGGAAATAAATACTATCAATATAAGAAAGCTCTTAACAGATTTTAAGGTTCTTATACCTTGTTTGAAATCTTTTGAATAGGAAACTTTTTCAGATTTTTCTGAATTTAACTTGATAGAGGGAATGGTAATGAGGACTAATGGAATAATTGCAATTAGAAAAGTGAAAATATCAACCCAAAGTATTTGTTCAATTTTAAAGAAAGCTAATAAGAAACCACCTATGATGGGACCAATTACTTGTATAACACCTGTGAATAAGTAGTTGATTGCATTCATTCTGCTTAAATATTTTTTTGGTATCATTATAGGTATAATAGCATTCACAGTAGGGAAATGAATAGCTTGGCATATTCCACGAAGAACATTAAGTAAAACTATAAGCCAATAATTAGCAACACCTGTCAAAAAAAGTATTATCATCATAAAAGTTATGAAAGCTTGAAGTGAATCTGCTAATGCAATAGTAAGTTTTCTATTCCATCTGTCGATAAACACCCCCAAGATGGGAGGAATCATAACCATTGGAAGCGCACCCAAGAAAAATGCAATAGAAACAAAAATTGGACTCAGTGTTTCTAAAGCTATCCACACGACTATGACAAACCGAACGATAGATGAGCCTAATAATGAAAATAATTGCCCTCCCCAGAAAAAAAGATAACTCTTAAAGGTGTGTTTAGAAGCAGTTGACTCCATAGAAAAATAAATTATTGATTATTTCAAAAGTTTATGAAATTCATAATTGAATAATCTAAATATCTTGAATCTTAGTTTGATTTACAATTGTTATCCTGAAGACATGATTCAAAACTGGAAATCTAATGAGTTTGTAAAAATGATTCACCTTAGAGAGAGGGGAATTGTCATGGAACAAGATTTTATTTATAGATTTGCTCTATTTTTGAAAGAAGACTGTTATTATTAGATCATCAAATTTTTTGATTTTTAGGGGATAATCTGATAGTATTGAAAAAAACTATTTATTTTCTTTATATTTCATCCATTCTTCTTTTAAGATACGGTAAGTTTTGCCATTATGATATTTACCGTTAACATACATGCTATCTTTGCGTATTCCTTCGAATTGAAATCCAACTTTTTCAGCAACACTCCATGAACCTATATTTTCAACAGCAGCACCACCCTGTAATTTATTAAGATTCAATTCATTGAAGGCATATTCAACAAGCATTTCAGTAGCTTCAGTAGCGATGTTTTTCCCCCAATACTCAGGCTCGCCAATAGAAAGAAAAGCATTTGCCCATCCATTGACCCAATTAATCCATGATAAACCACACTGACCTATTGGTTTTTTATCTTTTTTATGCCAAATATCAAAGACTATAAATTTTGGTACTCTTCCTTTCCGAGGTTCAAACCATTTCTTAATATCTTCAACTCTTATAGGTGTTTCCGATCGAGCAAATACACGAACTTTTGGATTATTTATCCATTTTGCATATAAGTCAACGTGATCTGAATCTTGGACTGCAAGACTTATCTCATTTCCCTCAATAAAAACTGGAACTATTTTTTCTTCTTTTTCTACCATATATTTCATCAAACCTTAATTAACTATATTTTTAATAAAACTTTATTTAACACATTATTTGGAGCTTAACCAGTCTTTCTTGAAAATAGCAAATTTTATTTCATCAACGTATTCTCCGGCAATATAGATCTGTTCCCTAAGTGTAGCTTCGTACTTAAAGCCAATTTTTTCTGCTGCTCGTAAAGATCTTTTATTAGGCGAATAAATCCCCACATAAATTTTATGTAAGTTTAGTTCTTCAAACCCGTAATCAATCAGCAATTTACTTACTTCAGGAGCAATATTATGCCCCCAATATTCTGGTTCTCCAATATCTACATATAAATTAGCATTTCTATTAAACCACTTAATATCAGATAATCCTGCGGTTCCAATAGGTTTCTTATCATTCCTGTGCCAAATTTCGAATATAACGTTTGTTTTTATACCTTCTTTCTGTTGTTCGAGCCATTTTTTTACTTCCTCTAAATTCCAAGGAATCACGTTTCTGGAGTATATACGAACATTGGGATCATTGCCCCACTTATTATACAAATTTACATGCTCTAAGTTGATCGAACATAAGTCAACAATATTTCCTTCTAAGAAGGGAACAGAATTAATTACTTTGTTTTCTTTCATATCTTTACAATTTTTTTTTATTTTCATTTTTGGCTAGTAATAATGTAAAATATTGAAAAAGTTGGTTTAGTCTTTTTTACTTTTTATCCAATCTTCCTTATGCAAACTATGTACCTTGACATCAACGAACTTTCCATCAACATACATTGAATGTTTTCTTATTCCTTCAAATTTAAATCCAACCTTTTCAGCAACACTCCATGAACCTATATTTTCAATTGCTGCTCCACCTTGTATTTTCTTTAGATTTAATTCATTGAAAGCGTATTCAACAAGTAATTCAGTAGCTTCAGTAGCGATATTTTTCCCCCAATACTCAGGCTCACCAATAAAAAGAAACGCATTTGCCCATCCACTGACCCAATTAATCCATGCTAATCCACACTGACCTATTAGCTTTTTATCTTTTTTATGCCATATATCTAAAGAGATATGATCTCTAAATCCTTCCCTTATTTCTTCGAATCTTTTTTTCTGTTGTTCTTTAGTCCTGGGTACTACATTTCGAGAATATTTACGAACTTTAGGGTTATTTTTCCATTTAATATATAATTTCACATATTCAGATTTTTGTGGACATAGATCAATTATTTTGCCTCTTATAAAAGGAAAAGCTTCTGAATTATGTTTATCAATAGATTTTTCTTTTTCTGCCATTTCGATTACCTTTTATATAATAACAAATTGGTTTATTGATGATTATTAAGATTTCATCCAATCTTCTTTAAAAAGAGCATACTCTACAATATCAACGTGTTTACCATCTATGTATACTTCTTTCTTAAGAGTTATTTCATGTGTAAATCCAATTTTCTCAGCTACTCTTATAGAGGACATATTTGTAGAAATTGTTCGAGCTGTTATTTTATGTAGATTAAGTTCACTAAAACCGTAATTAACTACTAGTTTTCCTGCTTCTGTTGCAATGTTTTGTCCCCAATAGTTGGTATCTCCAATTAGAAAAAATATGAAAGCATTTCGTATAAACCACTGAATATGAGGAAATCCTATATATCCTATAGGTTTCTTATCATTCTTGTGCCATATTTCAAAATACAATTCTACTTTTACATCTTGATTTTTAGACTCAAAAGATTTTTTCACATCTTCAACAGTTTGGGGAAATTTATTCCTTTCAAATTTACGTATTTTTGGATCGTTCATCCATTTAGCATAGAGATTAATGTGATCCATATTTAATGGACAAAGAGAAACATTTTCTCCCTCAATAAAGGGAAAAGCTTTATCTTCTTTAACTTCAGACATTTTTATAACGAGGATTTATTTGATTTTGCTATAATAGTTTAAAAGGGTCATACTTTATTAAATTTCGCAAATTATAGGAATATCTTGATTTTATTTTCAAAAGAAGGTTGAACTCTTCAGAGATATTCGCTTTTTACTATTTATATAATAAAAACTTGTGACAGAAAGCCAATTAGATACAATTTTGTTACAAATCTTCCACGCTTCTCTGAATATGATGGACAAGGATGGATCAGCAATGATTTAAGAGATGTTATATATTTAGGAAAGATTTAACGCAAGATTGTAAGGCAAATCATGAATTTCGAAGGTAGATATCCAAGTTTAATTTTTATTAGTCTATTAAAAAAAAATAGGTATAAAATTATTTTTTAAATAAAGGATCAGCTTCTTGGAGAACACGTCTCTGGACTTTTCCCATAACACTCTTAGGAACTTCCTCAATTATATCAATCAAAGCGGGACATTTCCATTTAGTCATGTTTTTTTCAGTCCAAGCTATCAATTCTTCTCCTGTGATTTTACCTTGATATTCAGGTCTCAAGGCAACCCATGCTTTCGTAATTTCTCCTACTTTACCTGCGGGATCGGGTAGTCCTGCAACAGCTGCTTCAGAAACAGCCTCATGACTCATAAGCATAGTTTCAACTTCCGCGGGGAAGACTGAGTGACCTGCAACTTTGATTAATTGTTTCTTCCTATCTCTTATCGCGATCGTACCATCTTCATTCATAAATCCAATATCACCCGTTAGTAGCCATGTTCGACCATCCCATTTTTTCAACGTATCTGCTGTTTCTTCTGGTTGGTTTAAATATCCTTTCATAACTTGGGGACCACATACACAAATCTCTCCAGTATTTTCCTCACCATATTTTGACCCAGATGACCCATTCGCTATTGGTCCTTTTTCAAATTCTTCTGCATCGAAAATTCCCCAATCTGTACCCGTCAATGGCATTCCAATGGTTCCAATTGGGCTCTCGCCAAATAAATTTCCTGCACTTACTACTGGACTTGATTCTGAGAGCCCATATCCTTCTACAATTCTTCCTTTAGTATTTTCTTGGAATGATTTTTGCACAGGAGCATGTAGAGGTCCCGCACCTGAAATACAGAGTCTTAATTTCCCCATTACTTCTGGAAATTTCTTTAAATCTGGAAAATCCGCTATTCTTTTGAATAGTATTTCAGCGCCAGCATAAAAGAGGCCTTTTGGAGCTTCAATATGAGTAATTTCCTTTAAAAAATCACCAGTTGGAGGAGGTCTTGGAAAGAGCATCATCCATCCCCCTAAACCTATGGCTACATTCATAACTGCGGTCATTGCAAATGAATGATATAGTGGAATTGCCCCAATATCACCTACGCCTGGATCCTCACCACCTACCCATAATACGCATTGGATTGCATTAGAAACTAAATTATAATGCGTCAAGACTGTTGCTTTTGGTACACCTGTTGTTCCACCAGTCATAATAAAAGTAGCTGTATGTTCAGTAGGATCAAATTCTACTTCTGGAATATCAGGTTCAGTATTAAGAAGATCCATAAAATTAATTGCACTAGGAAAATCAACTTTTCCTGTAGGGATTTTACCAATCATTTTCCCTAATTTCTTCTTTATTCCTGATAACCCTGAAGCTAAATCTGCAATATTTGTATAAATTACCATCTCAATATTTGTTCTACTAATAATTGGGCGTACGAATTCTCCATACAATGCATCTAAGGTAATTAAAACCTTAGAATTAGTCATTTTAAGTTGATGTAGTACTTCTAAAGGCTTATAAGTGGGATTTATACCAGTTGCAATTGCACCTAGTTTTACAGTTGCATAAAAACAAATAACATATTGAAAGCAATTTGGCATTAAATATGCAACTACATCTCCTTTCTTCACGCCTAACTTATCTAGAGCGGTTGCTAAAGAATCAATGGCTTGTCCTGTTTCTTCATAAGTCATCCATGATTCTATAAACCACATTAGCCTTTCATTAGGATATTTTCCTCGTTGTCTCTCAAAGAACTCTCCTAATGAAATTTTTTCGAATTTATGATTTTTTGGTGTTCTTTCTGGCCACCATTTCTTAAACCATGCTTTATCTTCATTAACTTGCCATTCTGTCATTACATTTTCACTTTTTGGTTGTTCTTATTGGATAAAAGTAAATATTTTTATCTTTGAATACTAGGTAAAATTGACTTAAATTTATAAAGTTTATAAAAAATATCATTCATCATGATATATAGACACCTTCTATTGAATTAAGAAGTTGATAGTAAACCGAGTATTTGATATAGCTCACCTAGTCGTGAAATAGTTTTAAAAGGTATTAAATTTAGATTATTGATGGTTAATTCTTTTTCTTTTACTTTTTTATTTGAGAAATAATCATTTCCTATCAATCTTTTCTTAAAATTTTGACGTTGTATCAATATAGGCTTAATACCAGCTTTTAGAGAACCTTCAATATCTTCACTACTATCTCCAATGTATAAAACTTCTTGTGGTTTTAATTCAAATTTTTCAAGAGGCTTATCGAAAATTCTTGGATCGGGTTTTTTGATGCCAATTTCTCCTGAAATAGTTATATATTTAAAATATTCCATGAGCTTGTATTTGGATAAAACTAAGTAGATATAAGGAGGATGATCAAAATTAGTTATCAAGGCAAGACATTTCTCATTTTTTAATTTTTTTAGTAATGGAATAGCTTCAGGATCGATCTCCACATAATTATGCCAAGAAATAACACTTTCATTGGCAATTTTTTTTATCTCATTTATTTTAAGGTCTAATCCTAAATCTATAGCAAAATCTTTAATTCTATTCTCATAAACAGTTAGGATTTTATCTTTCTCTACGGGTTCTTCTCTTGATAAAAAACCATTACATAAATTTCTAAAATCTCTTCTTGAAAGTTTTAGACCATTATTTCTCATGAGTGTGTAAAAAGTCAATAGCCACTTTTCCCATGCTTTTCTGTTATTTTTTGGGACCAATATTGTACCATAAAGATCAAAAAAAACTCCTTTTATCGACAATTTATTTCATTAAAAAAGTGCGTTTTAATATAGTATCTAAAAATTATAATAATAAAAAATATATGATACTAGTAATTCGAAATACTTAGAACTTGGAAAAATTATAGAAGAGAAAAATGACTTGTATTCACGGTTTGGATGAAGTTAATTGTCCCACTTGCCGAATAATAAGATCTAGTTTACCATTAAAAGCAATTAGTCCAAAGGAGACAAATGTTCTTGATGTCGATAGATTTATTTCTAAAAAGAAACTAAACCTTGAAAAGAAGTTAATAGATGAAATAACACCGAAAAAAATCTATGCACATCCTCCAAATTTTGTGTTAAAACCTAAATTAATTAACGAAATCCCAAATTTTAAAGATAGATTATTCAATGAAAGGTTTGAGAATCTCGATATATCAAAAGAAGATAATTATGGGATCACAAAAAAAATTCCTCTTGAAAATCCCGAATGGGAATTTGAAGAAGAAGACTAGGTCTTCTCATAAATTTTATAGTATACCATAGTTCAAATCTTTATTAATACATTATTATTTTAAGGTATCCTATCATTATAATAAATTATATATTCATCAACAAAGAGGTGGAAATTAATTGGAAATAACGTGGTTAGGTCACGCTGCATTTAAAATAAAAACTCCTAGCGGGAGAATCATATATCTTGACCCTTACCAAATTAAAAAAGGAGCAGAAAAAGCAGACATAATTGTTTCAACACACTCTCATGGAGATCATTTTGATTCAAGTAGTATAAGAAAACTGATGAGTGATGATACGGTTGTTATAGGTCCTGAGAGTATTGCTAGTAGTCTGCAAAAATTTGATGGTACACCTTTGAAATTAGGACATTCATTTGACTATAAGGATCTTTCAATCGAGTTAGTTCCAGCTTATAATATCAAAAAGCCAAATCATCCTAAACGTAATGAATGGGCAGGTATAATAGTAACTGCGGAAGGTAAAAGTGTATACCATGCAGGGGACACTGAAAGAATTCCTGAAATGAAAGATCTAGCAAGTCGAAACATAACAGTTGCATTAATGCCATGTGGTGGAACATATACTATGGATTTTGATGAATCTACTGACTCTATAGTAGATGTTAAACCTGAAATTGCTGTCCCGATGCATAACTGGGGAAAAGATTTAAGTGAATTCAAGAAATTACTTGAGAAAAAAGAACCAAGTATTAAGGTTGAAATATTAGAAGAAGACGGTGAGCCCTTAATTATCTAAATTTTGCTTTTTTTGAAAAAATCTTTTTTATTCTTTTTCTTTTTTCATTTCTCACACTAAATAACTACTTTGAAGTAATAGAAAAATAATTATAGCTTTATAAGTAAAAACAACTTAGTAAAATACATGTCAAAAGTAGACGCATTTATTAAAAAAAAAGATGAAGAAATCGAGGAAAAAACACTAAGATCAAAAAGATATCAATGGTACATTGTTATATTCATGGGCTTAGTTGGTTTTCTTGATAATAATTTGAATTTAATGGAAGGACAAGTGATTCCATATATTCTTACAGATTACAGTCTTCCTTCTAATGAATTTTTTGCTTTTTGGCAAGGAATTTTTGGGATTGCAACATTCTCAGTCTTTATTTTGTCGTGGTTTACAGACGCATTCGGCAGGAAAAAAGGTACTCTAGTATTATTGCTTCTAATGGGTGTTCCAACACTTTTAATACCATTCTTTACACCTAATATTTGGAGTTTTTTTATTCTATATACTATTCTTATAACTGGTACAGTCAGCAATCTATGGGAGATACCTGTAAGTGAAGAGTCTCCTGCTAAAAAGAGAGCTCTTTATGGAGGTATCGCAACCTTAATTAGTCTTATACCGCTGGCTGCTATCATAGGAGATGATATTGCTGAGAGTCTAGGTTGGAGATGGAGCTATGGAATCTTCGCTTTTGTTATGATGGGATTATTAATTTTGCTGTATTTCATGAAAGAACCTAAGAGATGGGTGGAAGCAAAAGAAGAAAGAGGCCATGAGCTGCTTAAGATGAAAAAAGCATTAAAATCTTTTAATAAAAAAGATTGGACATATGCTTTTATGGCATTTGTAATTTATGGTATATGGGCAATTGGTTTAAAGGTAGGAAACTCTTGGGCGCAACAATATTATCTTGAGACTTCCCCTACTGGTTGGTATCCTCAATGGGATACAATTATTTTAGTAGCAGGTCTTATGCTCTTAGTAGGTGCGATTGTATCTGGTATAGTTATGGAAAGGGTTTCAAGAAAGGTGACTCTTGTTTTTAGTACTGTTGGTTCAGTTCTGGGATTTATCTTATTGGGAGTTACAGGGCATCCTGTAACCTTATGGTTGGCATACTTCTCTATGACTGTATTATTTACTTGGATTATGGTATATTTTACTGAAGTCTTTCGGACAGAGATTAGAACTACTGGAATGGGTATAGCTTCGTTAGGTACAAGAATCTCATATGTATTTGGTCCTTTAATAGCTGCAGCATTGTTAGCATTGGATAATTGGACAATATTCTGGATAATACCAGGATTATTGTTGATAATACCTCTATTTACATTAATATTGAAACCTTATGAAACAAGAGGTAAAACTCTCGAAGAAATACAAGAAGAGAGATAAAAAATATAATCTAAAAAATATTTTTCTTAATTTTTTTTCTACTTTTAGTTTAACAGTTTTTTTTAAGATAAGATTTTATACTATAGGATTATAAAAGTAATATATAAAATTCTTATTTTTCAATAATTTTAGCGAAATATACATCAAAATGTGATAAAAAATGGAAATTGATGAAGAATTAAGAGCTAATACTAAAGTGGCGTATATTTCTATGGAGATTGCTATTGATAGTAACATTCCTACATATTCTGGCGGATTAGGTGTATTGTCGGGAGACACTGTAAGGTCAGCAGCAGATTTAGAGATACCTATGGTCGGTATTTGTTTATGCTACAGTTCTGGATATTTTTACCAATTTTTTAATGAATTTGGCGAACAAAGAGAAAAAGAAATTGCGTGGAATTTTTATTATGAATTTGATAAAGTAGAAAAACCAATTTCTGTGAAAATTGAAGATAAAGATGTTCTTGTAAGCGCATGGCTTTATCGAGTAATAGGTCAATCTGGTCATGTCCTACCAATTTATCTTTTAACTACTGATGTTGAAGGTAATGAAGATTGGATGAAAAAGATGACTGGATCTCTTTATGATAGTACGAGTCGTTGGAATCGAATAGTACAAGAAATGATCTTAGGGATTGGGGGAGTCAAACTCTTAAAATCATTGGGATACGATAATATTGAGACTTATCACCTGAATGAAGGCCACGGATCTTTTTCTACCCTAGAATTATACAATGAATTAGGTGATATCGAAAAAGTAAAAGAAAAAGTTGCATTTACAACCCATACACCTGTACCAGCAGGTCATGATCGCTTCAAACAAGATTTAGTTGACAAAGTTTTTAAAAAGAGAATGCCCTCAGAAATTCGAAAACTTGCTGATGATAATGGAGAATTTAATATGACTTTTCTTGGTATGGCTCTTTCTAGGTACAGAAATGCTGTTGCGAAAAAACATGGGGATATCTCAAGGAAGATGTTTCCTCAATATGAAATTGACCATATTACTAATGGTGTTCATTTACCTTTTTGGGTTTCTAAACCTTTTCGAAAAATGTTTGGAAGAAAGTGGCCAGATTGGCGTTCGAATCCCTCCGTACTCGAAAACGCTATTGAATTGGATGATTTAGATCTCTTTGATGCTCATATTGAGAATAAGTTCAATCTCATTAATTATCAAAAAGGTCATAGCTGGAACTTACTTGATGAAGAATTAATCACAATTGGATTTGCTAGACGTTTTGCTACCTATAAAAGAGCAGTTCTCATATTTCATGATATTGATAGACTAGGTAAAATTTGTAAAAATAGTATTCAATTTATCTTCGCCGGAAAAGCTCATCCAAAAGATACGATGGGTAAAGATTATATCAAAGAAATTCATGAAAAGGGTGAATATCTCTATGATAACTATGGTGTAAAGGTTGTAATGATGGAAAATTACAATATGGATCTCTCTCACATGCTTGTATCAGGAGTTGACATTTGGCTTAATACACCTAATAGATATCGTGAAGCAAGTGGTACTAGTGGAATGAAAGCTGCATTAAATGGTGTTCCAAATTTTAGTGTTCTCGATGGATGGTGGTTAGAAGCTTATAAAAGGAATGCTCTTTCAGGTTGGGCTATTGGCCCTGATGATTCAAATCCAGATGTCCCAGGCGTTTCGAATAGTTGGGACATTGATTCCAATGTGATCTATGAAACCCTAGAAAATAAAATTATTCCTACCTATATGGATCATGATGAGTGGATCTTTATGCAAAAGAACGCAATCTCATTAGCTGCATATTTTAACACCCATCGAATGATTATGGATTATGCTGAACGGGCATATAGGTTAAAAAGGCAACAACCTTGGAAATTTGTTCGATAAATCTTTTTCTTTTTACCTTTAAATATTCTATTTATTTTGATTTAGATAGTTTTAATACAATCCATTAGCTTAAATGGACGAATTTTGATATAATCGTCGAATCGTTGTTGATTTGTATAATCTTCCAAGACTTGTTTTAAGACGGTTTCTAAGGCATCAATACCATAAACTAATCCTTCCATATCACGTGAAAGAAGGAGTAAAAAATCTGAATTTGATTCAAGATAAAAGCATCCGGAATTTAGTTCAATTTTTGAATTTGGATTGATAATTTCATTTGCTTTTTTACAATATTCATGTGTAGTGAATAAAAGTATCAAGTAATTTTCTGAAAACTCTTCTTTTAAGTAGGAATCTCTTATACCTGCCGCGTGTAAGGGTACTTTAGTATAAGATTTGATTAGATATTGGAGGCGAGTGAGCTCTTTTCTAAATTTGTTTTTGTTATGAAAAAAAATAAATTCATTATTCAATTTTAGAGGATCTTTATCTAAATAGGTAATTTTATTAGGGGTTTTTTCAAAATTAAATTCTTTGAGGAAATTAGACATTTTACTTATACTTTACAATAGCTTTATTTAATTATAGTTAATTTCATTTACTAAAAAAACTTCATGATTTTAGATTTTAAGTAAAATTCCCTATATGCTTTAAATCGATGAGACTTGGATCACTTGATTTGGACAATAGATATATTCTTGCTCCAATGTTAAATGTTACTACAGCACCTTATAGGAGATTTTGTAGAAAGTTCTATAATGTAGGTTTAGTAAGTGTTCCAATGCTTTATACTAAAAGAATTGAAAAGAGTCCGATATCTATAGAAAAAGACTTAATTAAGATTGAAGAAGAACGCCCCATTAGCGTGCAATTAATTGGTTCTGATCCAGAAGCTCTGAAAACTACAATTGACTACTTAGAAAGTTATAAATACGATGTATTAGATTTAAATGCAGGATGTCCATCCAAAAGAGCGATTAAAGCAAAAGAGGGTGGATATCTCATGAAAGATTTTAAGAATTTAAGACAACTCATTCAAACCGCAGTAAAACATTCAACGAAGCCAATTTCTCTTAAAATTAGAACAGGTTATGACAAACCTTTTGATATTGAAGAGATGGCTCGTTTGATAAATGATTCTGGAATAAACTTTTTAATCATTCATGCTAGAATGGTTAAGAGCAATTTTTCTGAGGGAACATTGGATTTAGAGACTGTAAAAAAACTGAAAGAGAGATTAGCAATTCCTTTGGTAGGAAATGGTGACATTGTTAGTGCTAAAAGTGCTAAGTATTTTATTGATTATACTCAAGTGGATGCTTTAATGATAGGGAGGGAGTCCATGGGTAATCCACAAATTTTCAACCAACTCCATGAATATTTCACCCAAGGTAATGAAATTACATCTAAAAGAAATATTGATTTGATTAAAGAGTATATAAAGATTTATGAGGAAAAAGTTGATGAATTTTTAAGAGGAATCTCACATCCATTAGGAAATGATGAAATTAAATTTATAGAACTAAAAAGAAACGCAATATGGTTAATGAGAGATATTGAGAATTCTAAAATTATTAGGCATCAGCTAAATAAAGCAAAATCTATCCAGCATATCAAGACAATTTTAGCACATGTTTAAAAAAAATAAAATATTGATATTTTGTTAATTTTTTTAAAGTGATTCAAAATTTAGAGATTCTAATTTTAGATATTTTGTATACATTTGTTTAGGATCTTCAGCAAATAACACTTTGAATTTTGGTTTTAATATTAGATTTAGAAGACCCGCTATTATCCTTTTTCCAATACCTATTCTAACATCATAATAATATTTCTTATCACCATTCAACCATCCTTGTTCAAACCAATATTTATAATCTGCATTAGTTTCATCTCTTGCTATATTATGTAATAATTTCCTCACTCTAAATCCAAGAACATCTCCTAAACTTGGTTTTTGATATCTTGGTCCATTTAATGCATTTATGAGAGTCTTGCAGGATTTTCGAATTTTCTTGACCATCTTTTTTTCTACTCCTGTATAAGGAATTGTGCTTAATTTTAATTCATTCACGAAATTAAAGCCCCAAGATGAAGCAACATCATTAAAATAACTTGTAACCCTTTTTGCTCCACTAATTCCTTGATTGCAAATGCCGATTGCTATTTTTCCAAAAAAATAAGGTCTATGAAAAATGTACGAAAACCTATCAAAAAAGTTTTTCATCAAAGCAGGAACATGTAGGGCATAAATAGGAGCCATGAAAATCACTCCATCTGCCTGATCCATCTTGTTAAAGATCTCATTCCGATCATCGTTTCCTACCGGACACTTATCTTCTCCCTTAAAAAAACAATTACAACAACCTCTACAGGAGTTTAGATTAACATCTTTAAGGTATAAATATTCAAATTCAACTTCCTGAAGGAATTTTAATTCCTTTTCAAATTTTTCCATACAAATAGCTCCATATCCTTTCCTAGGACCTCCCATAATTGTTAAAATTTTCATCTTTTATCTACCTGTATAAATTTTCTATGTAAAATAAAAAAGAAAAATTGTATAAAAAATAATATTAGACCAATTTTTAAGCTATATAGATCCAACAACATGGCTTTATGGTCAAAATTATGGCAGAAATTAGCAAGAAACCGTTTCTTCAAAAAAAATTTATTTATGGTTAATGAGAGATGTTGAAAATTCCAAGATCAAAAGGCATCAGTTAAATAAGGCTAAAAATATTCTCCAAATAAAGACTATATTGGCAAATTTCTAATTAGAAAAAAATTATGAATTGTACTTTAGATTTTTTTAATAAAATACAATGCAATTAATAAGCATGCCAATACTCCTCCTGTAATAGAAGAAACAATTAAAATCAAACTAATAATTTCAATAGCAGATAGAAACAAAGGACTTCCAGAATAATATGCATTTGCTACCACTGAAATAATAATAAAAATCAATAAACATAAGATAGTTAGTACTAAACATAGCAAACCTATCTGAAGATATTTCTTTCTTTCCATTAAATTAACCTTTAAAAATTTGTAAAGAAAATAATTCTCTATGTTTATTTATACTTTTTCAATAGCTCCTCTGGTGTATAGACTCCATCTTCTGTAATTATACCAGTTACAAGCCTAAACGGTGTTATATCAAATGCATAATTCAAGCACTCTACTCCATTTGGGACAATTTGAACTTTTCCTAACACATTACTTACCTCTTTACTGTCTCGTTGTTCAATGGTAACGTCATTAATGGTATCAGTAAGCGATAAAGTTGACGTTGGAGCAGCCACATAAAACGGAATATTATTATCTTTTGCTGCTAATGCCACTAAAT
>JAHPYZ010000092.1:19056-19288 GCA_019058425.1 Promethearchaeota archaeon | reverse complement strand
TAATTATTGAAATTACTGATATTATAAAATTACCATGATGATTTTGATCTACGATTATGATTAATAGTACTATAATGAGTTATTTTTGAAAAACAAAATGATGAAAACCCTAAATTTAAGCAAACCATTTTAGGTTAATTTTGTTTTCTATTCAAATTTTAATTAATGTTCAAACATTTAATTCTCTTCAGATCTCAAAAGGAATTGTGATAGATAATAAAAAGTTATAAGG
>JAHPYZ010000092.1:0-19046 GCA_019058425.1 Promethearchaeota archaeon | reverse complement strand
GGAATCATATGTAATAGAATAATAGTATTCAGTCAAGAATACTAAAATTTTATCATTTATCAGACTAATACAAAATAATTCCATATTGATAATGCTTTTTTATGAGCGGGAAACAAAACGAAAATTTTAGAATAGCTTTTGATAAGCTTCAACAAAATATAGATGTTTTTAAACAAAAAAGAGATGATCTTAATAAAAAAATAGAGGATTACATTTCTATTTATCAAAATATCGAAACTGAAATTATTGAATCATACATAAATAATAGAGTAAAATTTGCTAAAAGACGAAAATATTGTAATGAAAAAATAAGAAGTTTGAGAAATGAAGAAAAGGAATATCATAATTTATTAGAGAAACTTATTGATAAGAGCCAAGGTCTTCATCAATCCAAAATTGATAATAAAAGTTTAAAAAATATTGAATCTCTTAGAAATTCAGCAAGTCAAATTACCAACAAAATAAAAAATTTAGAGGAATTAATTAAAACTGATAATCTAAATATCAAGGAAGAAAGTGAAATAATTGATAGAATAAGGAGATTAGACGAAATTAAACAGGAAAAAATGATTTTAATAGCAAAAAAAGAACAAGCACAGAGAGCTATACAACAAAGTAATGAGTTTTATAAGAATCAAAAAAACATTGAATTTATTAAGAATAAAATAGAAGATATTAAAAGGCAAATGAATAAAGTTTCCAGCCAAAGATTAAATACTCGAAACCTAATGCTTGATTTCCTTCAAAAGGTCTATAAATTAAAGGATAATAAGAAAAAAATGGAAAAAGAGCTAATAAAAAATAAAAGAGTTTCAGAACAATATCATTTTCAATTTTCAAAAATGCTACACTGTGAAAAAGGAGGTTCTAAGGATAAAAAAACTCATCAGCGATATTCAAAACAAAAATCAGATCCAAAGGATAAAGTACGTATTAAAAACAAAAAAAAATTAAAGAAACTTAAACAAGAGAAATTAAAAATTGCTTTAGAAAAGAAAAGAGCAGGGAAAAGACTAGATATTCATGAATATCGACTTATAATGGAAAATAAAAAAACATCTTGATTTATCTTTATACAAAGAGTCTTTAGTTTTTCAAATGTAAATTCTAAATTTATACTAATTGAATTTACCCATTAATATGTTCTAATTATAATTTGTTTCTTTTATTTATTAATAATGAATAATTAGGCAAACTATTACAATAAATATATTGATTTTTTTTAAATCTAGTTGAAGAAATAACTAATATAATAAAACATTAGTTATCAAATCATTTTTAACTGACTTTCAATGATATACTCCATTTCAAAAAATGTTGATTAATAGATAAAATTTAAATAACAAAATAAGATAATTTACATTGTACAATTCTGTAAATTTGTACATTTTTACTAAAAATTTGTAAGAGGGTGTTTTAAGAAAATGAAAAAAACTTTGTATAAATCTATTCTAATTTTGTCTTTCTTAGTTTTGTTTGGAGGCTCATTAAGTATACTTATGATTAATACATCAGCTGAACCTAGCGAAGATCCTATAGTACATACTGCGACCATAGTTGTATTTGACCATGAAATTAGTGATTGGCCTCATCCCGCCATAACACAAATTGAAATTCCTTGTTATTGGCAAGTTGTGGGCTGTCATTTGGAATATACCGCACATTGTGATAAGGATGATCCTTACTTACGAGCTATGGCTTTCTATTTAGATGGTAGGGGTGGTGGAATTGGATGTTATAGAGTTGGTCCACATGATATTCGGGGTTGGACAATTGTACCCGGTCAAACATTAAATCAGGTGTTTGATATGTCTCATGTAATGTTTCCACGAGATTGGCCCCAGACTGGGGGTGATTATTGGACTTTCATTCCGGCAAGTGGAGGTTACATTCCGGGATATTTTAGCCCAGGAGTACATGAGATAATTGGTTATGTTTCATCTCAGTACCCAGGAGCCACCCAAGAGTCGTGGATTTCAATTGTACTTCACTTTGAATATATAGATCCTATTGGCGATCTCCTAAATCAAATATCAGATAATCAAGATGAATTGGAAATTCTAATAGATGAAAAAGTGAGTGGTTGGTATCACACTTACTGTGCAAAACATTTACGCTTCTCAAGAGAAACAGTTGATAGTATGATTGAAAGCCATCTAAATTGTGGTTCAATTACTTCAAGTGAATTGTTCTGGTTAAAAATGAGATTTCTCTATATAAAGATGGCTGCTAATGATCCGGAGATTTCTAGTATATGTGATAATACCATGAATTTAATTGATGATTTGAAAGATATAATATGACCAGAATTTGTTAATTTTATATATCTAATTTAATTTTTTTTTTATTTTTTAGCTTTATGAATTGAAAAGTAAAAATAAATTAAACTTTTTTTAAAAAAGAAAAATTTATTGAGTAAGTCTTAATCTAACAATTTTTGCTGCTTTTATTCGCCCAGATTTCTTAGTTGCATCTATATTTCCTTGTTGCAATTTAGATTTCTTTTTGTTCTTACTCAAATAGTATACAAGTATGCACTTTAATTTTAAATTAAAGTTTTGGTAATATTATTATTTGGTTTCTAACTATAAACTAAATCTAATAATCTAATAATACGGGGATATATAGTTATATTTAGTCCTTACCCAAAGAGGTCCTAAAATAGTTTCTTGAACAGTACTCTCAAAAGAGATGTCATCTTGTGATATAAAACGGAAATCAATTTTACCAATGAAAGTATTGTAAGGAGACGCTTGAGATATATACCCACCCTTTTGTGCTGAATCCGTCACCAGATTTCAGTTGGAGCATCCAACTATGCGGCCTACCTAAAGCTAGCTCCAAGTACATTAATGCTTTCATTTGGCCTTGCACCAAGGTATTAGCTCGTTCCAACCGTTCCTTCTTACAATTTCTCTGGCTTAAATCCAAATCATTAATATGCGTAAGAAGGCAGTGTCGTTTCAGTTGCTAAATTACGATTCTCACCGTAGTAGTTGTCTACACCTTGCTTGGAGTGTGGGGTGAGGTTCCTCAGCGGGATAATCCCACCGTCAGCTCCATATCTCACTCGTCTTCTTTTAAAAGGTAAAATTATTATATAAATTTTTGCTCCAAATATTTTAGCCTTCATTTACTAATGCATAAGATATTATGGCACTATATTTTTGAAATCCTAGCCTTCTGTAGACTCTTTCACCTAATGATGATGCTTGAAGTACACCAACATGATAACCCATTTTAAAAGCATCAATCAGAGCTCTTCTACTTATTGAAAGCCCCAACCCTTTACTTCGATATTCAGGTAATGTGGATACCGCATGAAGTCCCGCCACTCCGGAGGAAAGATACATCATTAGAGTGGAAACATAATTCCCTTCGAATATACCTAAATAAAATTGAGCTTCTTCTTGTATATATAAGAATTTTAATAAGGAAATATCAACTTTTATGTTAAATACTTTTGAGACAATATTAGACCATTGAATTAAAGTTACTTCATTTTCTACTTTTTCAATCTTTGAATTATTAGCCTTAAGCTCTTGTCGATCAAGGTTTTTTAGTTCAAGTGCCATTCCCGCTTGTTGATAAACATTAGAAAAACCATTTTTTACCAGAAAAGAACCCAAATTATTAGGTTTTGTCATAGGTCCAACTGTCCAACCATTAGGCACTTCTCCTTTTTTAATTAACCTTTTAACTTTGTTTATTTCTTTGTTAACATCTAAGTTTTCAAAATCAACTCTAAATATACAATCTGGCCAATCTGCATACCTGGCTAAAACCCAACTTATTTTATTTTCTACTCGAGATATAAAATTGGGATGTTCAGAAGCTTTTATATAGAAATCATCTAAATTTCTTTCAATATAGGAGTTAATTGTTTCTTTGTTTATTTCATCTAGAAATGCATTCATTTTTTCATTTTATATATGATATAGTACTATTTTTATAAATGAAATTCTGTCCCGATTACTCCAATTACATGTGATGGATGACGATGCATAAGTCTATTGAATTCAAATCCTGTACAATGCATACCACACGTAATTTTTGGATTTAAATTCTCTATAAAAGAAACTACATTTTCAATATCTTCAGTACTTTCCCGTTCTTTATGAAAACCACCAATTAATGCGTAGATTTTATCAATTCCAGTTAATTTTTGACCGTGGTTAATTATATTTATGATGCCTGTATGACTACATCCAGTAATAACGACTAAACCTTTATCTTTGATATTAATATATAATGCAATTTCTTCTCTAAAAGTATGTTTATCATATTCAGTTTTACTTGTTCCTAAATATAATCCCTTTGGAAGTTCCTTTTCGTCAAATATTTCAATTTCTCCACTTGTTATTACCCCTGTGTATAAATTTTCTGGAACTCTTGTTTCAACTATTTTCACTTTATTTTCATTTGCACGATTATAAACAATATCTTTATTGATTCGGCTTGTTCTTCCGTAAAATTGAAGTTGACCATCCTTTTTTAATTGTTTAAATGAAATACCAAAATCCTCAGGTGGTAGATCATTACCAGATTTAGTATTAGCATAATAACCTTTAGTAAGACTGAGTGGACTAATAAAAACTTCACATCCTTCATTCAATTTAGAGATTATTGGGATTAATGCTCCAAAATGATCCAGATGTCCATGACTTATAATTACTTTTTCAATTTCTTTGAAATTAATTTTGAATTGTATCAAATTATGAATTACAGTTTGCATATAACCTGAAGTATCAAACAGAATGAGATGAGTTGAATCTTCAACTAAAATTTTAATTATCATTGCGATACCGTGTTCCGCAATTGTTCCAAAAGAATCATGTCTAGGTTGTATCACTCTACCTTGATATTTTTTATCAGTCGATAAAGTCATACTTGTTCTATTTGAGGCAACAACTTTTACAGTTAGATTACCACTTTCTATATTTCCAATGTTCATTTTCAATTTAGTTTAAGTCATTGATTTTAATAATTATGTTAATCTCCTTTAATTAATAAATTATTAATTCAATAATATTTAGTATAGTTATATATAATCCAAAGATGAACTCTTTTAATATTAAGAACAATTTTTAGGAGATATTTAGATGAATCAAGAAAAAATTATTACCAAACTAGAAGAAATTGTTGGTAAAGATTTTGCTTCAAATAAGGAAGAAGATCTTTATATTTATTCTCAAGATCCCGGAGCTTCCGAACCTCGACCGGCTAATTACGTAATAATGCCAGAAAATGTTGAAGAAGTTCAGAAAATTGTACAACTAGCAAATAAAGAACAAATTCCGGTAATTCCTATGGGTGGTGGATTAACTTTAAGTGGATTAATCATTCCAGTTAAAGGGGGAATAGTTATGGATATGAAACGGATGAATAAAATAATAGAAATAAACGAATTTAGCCGCTATGCTCTGATAGAAGCAGGAGTTACTACAGGTCAATTATTATCACATTTGAATAAACAATATCCTAATCTACAACCCCCTATACCTGATGCGCCTCCTTCAGCTACAGTTGCGGGAAATGTATTAATTCACGGTTCTGGATATCTTTCTCAAAGACATGGAGACCATGGGGCGATGATTAATGGCTTAGAAGTTGTACTTCCAAATGGAGATATTTGTAAATTAGGTTCTTGTGCAACTTCGGATTATTGGTTTAGTAGAGGCCCAATTCCAGACTTTATAGGTATGTTTATCAGTTCCTTTGGTATCATGGGAATTATAACAAAACTTTCTTTAAAATTATATCCTAAACCAAAATTCCGAGATATAATTTTTGGTATGTTAAAGGATCCAAAAGATCTGCCAAATCTTCTCTTAAGCGTTACTAAACAACGTTTTACAGAGGATCTGCTTTTAGGAATGCAAGATAAACCAGATTGGATGAAAGGATACATATTTATAATGACATATATTACAGGAGATACTCAAGAAGAAATAGATCAACATACTAAATTATTGAAGAAAATTTATAGAAAAAATAACGCTAGGTTCATGAATGCTCCTGATAAAATGCATAAAATCTACATGGAAAAACCTATATTTGCTGCAGGTGCAGCAGATTATCGAAAGGGAGGTGGGTTTGAATATGTTGGAGCTTTTATGCCACTTGAAAAAATTCCAGAAGCGTATTTAAAAGCTGCTGAAATCTCAAAGAAATATGGGATTCCTCCTACAATAGGATCAAGATTGATGAGTGGAACCCATACAATTATTCTGTTTGTTTCTTATTCATTTAACAGGGCAAACCCAAAAGATATGGAAAATGCTAGAAATGCACTTCATGAGACGAATGAACTTGCTTTAGAATTAGGTGGAATTCCATGGAAAGTAGAATTTGCCGGACAACAATTAGTTCTTGAAAAAATGGATCCGAATTATAAGAAATTATTAAAAACGCTTAAAAACACCTTAGATCCTAACGGAATAATGAATCCAGGAAATTGGGAGGTGAAATAAGAATGACATTAGAACAGAAGCAAGATTGGAAGGATATCATCCATCGATGTTTTAGATGTGGTTATTGTAAATTTACAGAAGATTTTAGTGATTTTAATTGTCCAAGTTATAAGAACTTTAGATTTGAAACATACAGCACAGGTGGTAGGTTATGGTTAATTTATGGTATTTTAAGTGGTGAAATTGAAATGAATGAAGGTGTTGTTAATGCAATATATGCTTGTAGTACGTGCGGAAATTGTACTGAAAATTGTAGATTTGACAAATTTAAAGATTTTTTAGTTGATTTTATTGAGGCTGGTAGAGTATTAGCTGTTAAAAAGGGCTTTTGTCCAGAAAAGCAGAAAATTTTATTAGAAAGAACAGAAAATCCTAATATGTTCAATCCATATGGAGAACCAAACTCAGAAAATGCACTTTTAAAAGAGAAATATAATTTACCAGATGAAGCAGAATGGGTTTACTATATTGGTTGTACTTCTAATTATCGACAAAAAGACCTGAGAGATGCTACGATAAGATTTCTTAAAAAAGCAAATATAAATTTTACATTAATTGATGAACATTGCTGTTGCAGCCCTCTTCTTCGAACAGGTCAAACAAATCCTGTAAAAGATTTTATGAACTATAATATTGACCAGATTAATAGAACTGGAGCTAAAAAAGTGATAACATCCTGTGCAGGTTGCTATCGAACTATAAAAAAAGATTGGTTAAAATTGGATGCAGCTTATGGATTTGAAGTGTACCATACAGTTGAATTAATTAAGAAACTTTTAGATGAAGGTCAAATTTCTATTAATTCAGAATTTCAAAAAATAGTGACTTATCATGATCCTTGTCATTTAGGTCGCCATATGGGGATGTATGAGAGCCCAAGAGATGTATATAAGAAAATTCCTGGAATTGAATTAGTAGAAATGCAACGAAACAGAGGAAACGCTTGGTGTTGTGGAGCAGGAGGAGGAGTAAAAATAGGCTATCCAGAGTGGTCGGTAGAGATCTCAAAAGAAAGGTTAGAAGAAGCTAAAGAAACAGGTGCTTCTGTAATATCTTCGATATGTCCCTTTTGTAGAACAAACTTATCAGATGCAAATCAAAAGTACAACATGGGATTGGAAGTGTTGGATTTGTTAGAAATATTAGATACACTGGATATTAAAATCAATAGATAGATATTGAAAAAATTATATATTTAATTCTAATTTTTTTTAACTTTTCAATAATCTAATTGTTCTCCTAGAGCCATTCTGCATAAATCACTAAGTAGATAATTTTTGATTCCTTTTCTTTCAACTCTATTTCCAAGAGCTTCTTTACACATGGAACAACTATAGATACAAGCTTCGGCATTATGTTCTAGCATATCATTGACATTATCATTTTGAGTTTTTCGTAATAACACTTTCTTTCCTAAAGTTGCCAACAAACCCCCACAACATAATGCATTTTCTCTATCAAATTTTCTCGCAACTCGTTCAACGCCTATTAAAGCACATACTTTATCTACCCATTTTTCTATTTCAGGAATGAAACGATTTGAGCAAGATCTCTGATAAGCTATTTTCATATCAAGTTTTTTTATATCTGACTCGTGATCCTTTAAATAATTATAAAGATATTCATAGACATGGACTGGTTTGAATCCTTCTGGAAGTTCTATGTTATTACGAGAACAATAAGAGGTATAAAATCCATAACACTCATCATGAAAACAAATCATTTCTTTAATCCCTTGTTTCCTAATATTATCTAATATAATTAGAGCCCTTTCTTTAATGATTGAATCTCTCGCATAATGATGATACATTAAATTGCAAAAGTAGTCTCGACCACTAACATATTGTAAATTATCAAATAATTGCCCCTGCATATTTTTATCATTAATTCTAGCTAATCCACATTTGTTTAACACAGGTTTATTTGGATCTATCTCTTTTAACCTGACTTGATCATGAGGTGTATAAGTGTTAATTGTTCTTTCAAGGATATTAGGATCAATTTCCAATGAATTATATATTTCTTGCAAATTTGTAAACAAATCAAAAGGATGAGAGTTATAAGGACAATACTCATCACACGCAAAACAAGTAACACACTCTGATAAGACAGATGAGTCTTCTCCATTTATCATTTTTCTTATTTCTGTTCGAGCATCTTCAACATTATTAAAGTCAATCCATTGACAGCGCGTTAAACAATCAATATTTTCACAATCAACACAATTAGTTTTATCAAACATTTTTATATATATTGAATTAGATTTACTGATTTTATTGAATAAAAGTTAATTCAAAATGAATTAAGAATATTATCAAAATAAAAAAATAAATATTATTTTATAGAGAAAAATCACTAATTAAATTAAACTTGTTAATACCCTAATTCTTCTCCTAAAGAAAGCCTGCATAAATCGCTTAACAAATAAGATTTCAATCCTTTACTCTCTACCTTAGATCCCATCGTTTCCTTACACTGTGGGCAAGTAAAAACGCATACTTCCGCTCCGTGATCAAGCATATCTTTAATATTTCTATTTTGAGTAGGTTCTACTAAATTACCCTTTCCGAGCGCTGTAAATGCTGCAGAGCAACATAAAGCATTTTCTCTATCATATTCTCTAGAAACGCGTTCAACTCCAATTAAATCACAGATTTTGTCTACCCATTTATCTGTTTCGGGTATAAAACGATTAGAACAAGATCTCTGATAAGCCATTTTCATGCCAAGCTTCTTTATCTCTGCCTCGTGATCTTTTAAATAATTATAAAGATATTCATAAAGATGAATTGGTTTGAAATCTTTTGGAAGTTCAATGTTATTACGGGAACAATAAGACGCATAAAATCCATAGCATTCCTCATGAAAACATATCATCTCTTTAATACCTTGCTTTCTAATATTATCTATTATTATTGGAGCTCTTTCTCTGATTACAGAATCCTTAGCAAGGTGATGATATAGTAAATTACAAAAATAAGAGAGTCCGCTAACATATTGCAAATTTTCAAATAATTGTCCCTCCATATTTTTAGCATTTTGTTTTGGGAAAGCACATTTATTTAAAACTTGTTTTTCAGGATCAATTTCTTTTAATCTTAATTGATCATGAGGTTTAAAATTGTTTATTGCAGTTTTTAACATTCTTGGATGTATATTATAGCTGTTGTATTTTTCTTGTAATTCTGTTATTAAATCAAATGGATGCGAATTATATGGACAATATTCATCACATGCAAAACAAGTAACACATTCTTTTAAGACGAATGAATCCTCTCCATTATTCATTTTTTCCTTTTCAATTCTAGCGGTCTCTTTATCAATTACTATCCATTGACACCGAGTTAAACAATCAATATTTTCACAGCTAGCACAATTAGTTTTATCAAACATTTTTTATCATTTTTAGACTTTTATTCTTAAATTCTTAGATTAAAAAGATTTATGATTGAGAAATATTGAGAATTTATTTAATTTATTAAAATTTGCTTAGATTAATTCAAATTTCTCCTAAAACCATACTAATGAAAATTTAAATAAAAAAGAAAAAATTAAGAATTTTTTGATTAATTAGAATATCAAGAGTCCTGCGCCATTACCAAAAAGCATTAGAAATCCAAGAAAGATAGATGCTGTCAAAGACATAACAACTAGTAAGGTGTTGATGCTTGGGCCTGCTGTATCTTTGAAGGGATCTCCAACTGTATCTCCCGTAATTGACGCTTTATGTATATCCGTACCTTTTCCTCCAAGATTACCATCCTCAATCCATTTTTTAGCATTGTCCCATGAACCACCCGCATTTGACATGAAGATTGCAAAGACAAAACCCGATAAAATCGCACCAGCTAAGAATGCACCTAATCCTGTTACACCAAATAAGATTCCGACTGTAATAGGTATAGCGATTGCAATTATACTAGGCAATATAAGCTCTTTTAATGCACCTCTAGTCGCAATTGAGATACATTTATTAAAATCTGCTGCGACTTCACCTGTTAAAATTTTGGGATTTTCTTCAAATTGTCTCCTAATTTCATCAACCATTTTAGCAGCATTTCTCTGAACTGCAAGAACTAATAGAGCAGAATATAATGCAGGCACGACTACTCCAATAAACGCACCAATTAAAACATTTACTTGAAGTAAGTCCACTATATCTAAGGTACCTGCTTGAATATCATTTGCTTCGGTTGCGAAAGAGAACATTAGAGCAAGCACAGTCAGATTTGCAGCACCAATAGCAAATCCCTTGGTTATAGCTTTTGCTGTATTTCCTGCTGAATCTAACCTATCTGCAGTTCGAATAACATCATCCCCCAAATCACCTTGTTCAGCAATACCTCTGGCATTATCTACTATTGGTCCATATGCGTCATTAGAGACAATAGTGCCCACAATAGCAAGCATTCCTACTGCTGCCATTGCCACCCCAAATACTCCACCTAGGAAATAAGCTGCTGCCATGGCAATTACAATACCAATAGCAGGTGGAACAACACTCAATAAACCATAAGAAAATCCACTAAGAATGACAACAGCATGACCCTCTTGTGCTGACTCTGCAATAGTTCTTGTTGGCTTCTTATTATCACTGGTAAAATAATCACTAGTAAATCCAATAACGAGACCGCTAAGTAGTCCAATTACTACAGATAAATAAAGCTTCCATAAGAGTAGCATCTCTTCGTTATTTAATCCTAATGTCATAATTGCTGTAATTATTGCAGCTAGACCTGCAAAGACAATTGTAGCCAAATACGTTCCTAAATTTAATAATTTTCCAGGTTCTTCTCCTTTTATAATTTTAATTAAGTAAATACAAATAAGAGAAGCAATTAGTCCAACACCGCTTAAGACAACAGGGAATACTACAAAAGTATATCTAATAATTGGTAACATGGTTCCCCACACTGTACCTATGATGGATAATGTCGCTGCTAACATCATAGCAGCTACAATAGAGGCGACATATGAATCAAATAAATCACTACCCATACCTGCAATATCACCCACATTATCACCAACGTTATCAGCGATAGTAGCTGGATTCCGAGGATCATCTTCTGGAAGATTATATTCAGCTTTTCCAACAAGATCAGCACCTACATCCGCTGTTTTAGTATAGATACCTCCTCCTGCTTTCATGAAAAGTGCTACGCTACTCGCACCAAAACTGAAACCTAAAACTATCATAGGATCTGGAATAATAAAATATAAAACAGAAATGCCGATTAGAGCGACACCAACCACTGCAAGACCCATGACTGCCCCACCAAAAAAAGCAATATCAAATCCCTTTTTAGTACTTACAGTGCAACCTTGAGCAGAACGTGTATTTGTCTTCACACCAGTCATCATTCCCAAATAGCCAGCCATCATTGACCCAACAGAACCTATAATATATGCAATCATTTGTTCCCAATTTAAAGCACCAGGTACAACTCTAGTATATGTAGTACTAGTTTCAAAGGGAGAAGGTAAAAATAGTAATGCTATTGCTAAGACTAAAACAAAAATACCTAATACTTTATATTGAACTTTTAAGAAAGTCTTAGCTCCCTTTTCGATGTAACCAGACACCTCGATCATTCTTTCATTTCCTGGATCTTCTTTTAGTACTAATTTAGCAAAATATAATGCCATCACGATTGAAAATATACCTGCTATTAAAGCAACCCATAAAATTGGCGGTACATCTGTCCACATAACTTTTCACTTTATTTCGATTTTTTTGTTAAATTTTTTATAACACAATAGTGTAATAATATCAAACAAAATTTCTTAAATCATTAAAATATTTTGAATTTTAAGGTATTTTTTAATTAAATCGTATATTTTAAACTAAAAACTTATTAAAAAAGGTCTGATTATTTTTGGTTTTAGAAATATATCAAATTATACTTTTAATTTCTATTGGTGGCCTTGTGGGAATAAGTATGAGTTTTATAGGTCAAACAGGTCAAGGTGTAGTTCTCCCTCTAATTTTATTAATTACCGGTGATACACTTTTAGCAATAGCTGTTAACGTATTAAACGACTTTATAGCTGCGATACCCGTTGCGATAAATTATGTGAGAAAGAAGGAATTTCATTTATATAAAAATGTGGTTATTTTATTGGCAATTTCAGTATCTACAGCTTTTTTAGGAGTTTATATTTTAATGGCAACTCAACTAAATATAATATTTGGGTGGTTCATACCATTATTCATTATAATTTTAGGTTCTACTATTCTTAATCGGGGTTTTCCAACAGCAGAATCTTTAAATAAATTAGTCCAAAAAATTAGGGTGAAATTTAATAAGCAAAACTCAATAAATTCAATAAATGAAGAACTAAAAACTACAATTGAACCGTATTCAAAATTATTCTTCATTTTGGCAGCTATTTTAGGAGTTTTTGTTGGTCTTAATTCGGGGATCTTTGGAGCTAGTTCAGGCCTCATCATAACCATAGCTTTGATAATTATATATGGATATCCATTAAAAAAGGGAGTTGGAACTGCTATTATTCTAAGTATGATAATGGGTATATTTACATTTAGTATGTTTCAAGTCTTAGGATATCAATATACGGGTCAATTTTATTATAATTGGACGATAACTTTATATTTGGGAATAGGCACATTTTTTTCTGCTCTAATTTTTTCAAATTATGTCCAAAGAATATCTGCAAAAGCAATGGGAAGAGGAATAGGAGTAATTATGATAATATTGGGGTTATTTTCATTGGTTTTTTTCTTCATTTGATAATGGAACTAAACACTAAATTATAAATTTGAACAAAGAATTAATTATTTTAAGGAAATTGAATGAATTTTTGGATAGTTCGAAAACAATAAGGTATTTCCTCAACTGTTATTTACTATAATCCTCATTATTTTTTCAAATCTGATTAGAAAAAGTATAATTAATAAATTTAGACGTATATTACATATAATTAAAATTCAATAATAACAGAAAATACGTAATTTTATTTCTCTTAATTTTGTGAATTTACTCTATAAAGAGGCTTTATAAATGGATGATTTTAAATGTGAGGTATTAATTATTGGTAGTGGACCAGCAGGGTTAAGTGCTGGTATTTATTGCGCACGAGCGAATAGAGATGTAATAATCCTAGAGGGAAAAGAGAAATCCTCTTTACTAAGAGCAAAAGAAATACAAAACTGGCCTGGAGAAAATGAGATTAAGGGAAAACATCTATTAGAAAAATTTAGGATTCATACTGAGAGTTATTCAGAAAATATCAGAATTATCAATGATGATGTAATCTCACTGATGCTTGGAATGGGAGTTAATAGGACGTCGACCAGAACAGCTAATATAACTTCTGATGTTGTTATCATTGCTTCTGGTAGAGGAACTCGGAAAGAAATAATAAAGGGAGAGGATACATTAATCGGATTTGGAGTTTCCTATAGTGCATTAAGTGATGGTCCGTCATACAAAGATAAAGTTGTTTATTTATATGGTAAAGATGAAAAAATGTTAGAAGATGCATTAGCACTTCAGCAAATGGGATGTATTGTACGAATCATAACAGATGTGGGAGAGGATGAACTACCTGAAATGATTTATCAAGTTAAAGACGTTGGAATTAAAATTATTGAAAAAATGGAAGTCATCGAAGCAATTCCTGATTCGGAAGGTCTAATTGAGAAAATTTTATGTAAGCCTACTAAAAGAGAAAATAACGAAACAGAAGAAATAAAGGAATTTGAATTAAGTTGCTTATTTATCTTATCACACATATCCTCTAATTCAATATTCAAAAAAGCAGGAGTAGAATTGGATGATATGGGAAATATTAAAACCGATGAAGACCAAAAAACGAATATTAATGGAGTATATGCTGCTGGAGATTGTACTGGTGGCATTTTTCAAGTAGTTTTTGCTACGTCAGAAGGGGCAAGAGCAGGAATAAGTGCGTGTAAATATCTACGCCAATTAAAGAAGGATTAAATTAAGAAAAATTTATACAATTATTAAAATTATATTGAGTATAATAGATTAAAACTCTAATCTAATAGGATTGTAAATGCCTGATACAAATAAATTTGACCTAATAATTATTGGCGGTGGACCCGCTGGATTGACAGCCGCTATTTATGGGGGAAGAATGGGGTTAAAGACGGCTCTCTACGAAAACAAAGGATTTGGTGGTTTAGCTGGAACCGCCCCAAAGATTGAAAATTATCCTGGGTTCGAAAGTATAAATGGTCTTGAGTTAACTGAAAAAATGAGGGCTCAAGCTGAAAAATATGGTACTAATTTCTTTTTTGAAGAAGTTACTAATATCAATCCAAAAGAAATGACTGTTAGTTCCTATGGTGGTGACATAAAAGCCAAGGCAATAATAATTGCAACGGGATCTAAACATTTATCACTTGGATTACCAAATGAATTTGATCTAGTAGGTAATGGGATTTCTTACTGTGCTACATGTGATGGACCATTATTTCGAGATCAAACAGTAGCCACTGTCGGTGGCAGTAATAGTGCGGGTTTAGAAGTGATTTATCTATCAGGAGTAGCAAAAAAAGTTTATCTTATTCATAGACGGCATTGTTTGCGAGCAGAAGCGTGTATTGTGGATGAAGTCGACTCTTTACCTAATGTTGAACCTATGTATAATTGTGTTATTGAAGAAGCTATATCCAAAGATAATAAATTAGCGAAATTAAAAGTGAAAAATATTGAAACTGGTGAAATAAATAATATAAATGTAAAAGCTCTTTTTATTGCTATAGGAGTCAAGTCACAGAGCGGATTAGCAAAGAAAGCGGGTATTGAACTTGATGATGATAATAACATAAAAGTTGATAGAAATCAACAAACCAATTTTCCAGGAATATATGCCGCTGGGGATGTGACTGGGGGAATAAGGCAAATAAGTACTGCTACTGGTGAAGCGACAACGGCCGCGATGAATGCTTATCTTTTCATCAAACAAGGCTGGTATGGAGAGGGGTTACAAAAATAAACACCTTTCTGATATATCATCAGCATATTACACTGTATTTTGTATTATCACGATAATTTCCATATAACATGGAAAACTACAAAATTTCCGATTTTATTGAGGATTTTTTGATTGCGAAAGAAGTTGAAGAAGGATGTGCTTCCTCCACTATTAAGGCATATCGTTACGATCTACAGAAATTTATGGAGCTTGTAGGGGATCTCCAAATTAATTCTCCCCTATTACGACAAAAAATACGTTTATTTTTAAAGAAATTAAATGAATTAAACTATACTAAAAAAGGGATAGGCAGAAAAATTGCTTCTCTTCGTTCATATTTTAAATTTTTAACTTTAAATGAGTTCATGGAAAAAGATCCTATGAGTACAATTAAAACTCCAAAAATTAAACTTGAAGAAAGTTTACCCAAGTTTCTAAGAATCTCCGACGTGGAAGAAATTTTCAAAAAATTGAAAGATCGAAAATTGTTCAACTCTCGTAGAAGTGGCAGATATTATTTAATTATCAGATTATTATATTCTACTATGGCTAGAGTAAGCGAATTATGTAATATAAAAATTAGAGACATTGATTTTGAAAGAGGGTATATAAGACTCCGAGGAAAAGGAAATAAAGAGAGAATTGTTCCAGTCGATCATAAAACTCTAGAAATTTTTAAAGAACATCTTAAAAACCGAATAAATTATGATTCTGAAGATTATTTGCTAGTAAATTTACGAAACCAGCAATTAAGTCCTCGAGTTGTACAAACGGATATTAAAACAATTAAAGAAAAATGTGGATTTGCAGGTTCAAAAATTATCACCCCCCATGTCTTTAGACATACTGGTGCTACACACTTAAGGCGTTCTGGAATGGATATTAGCGAATTACAAGATATTTTAGGACATTCAAGTCCGAATACAACACGAATTTATGCAAAAAATGATATAACCAAGCTAAAAGAATCCTATTCTCAGATGCATCCCTTAAACAATTTAGAAAAGTTGTAATAGAAATCTATTCTTTTAATAAGTAATCTCTAATGACCTAAACCGCCACAAACAGATTGATTTCTTTTGATATCAAAATTATGTGCTAATTTCTGTTCTTCATGTAGTTTAATTAATTCTTCTTTTTTGTATTTTCGGTTAAATCTCTTTCGAATAAATTTAATCATAATTAGAGTTTCCAATTTAGTATTTCAGAATAATATAGTAATGTAAATATATAAAAATGTGTGCTATAAATTCATACTTGCCTAAATATCACGATTAATTTAATGTAAAAATAAATCTTGTTTTGATAAGTCCAAATCATGATTTTGCACTATTAATATAAAAACATGATATAACTAAGTTAAAAGAATCATATTTAAAGATGAATCCTCTCAATAGTCTGAACAAGTTAAAATTATTTGTTTAGTTTTTTAACTAATAAATTTTTTATAGAAAAAACATAATTTAACAAGTATAAGAAAATTTAAACTTAAATTGTACTTTTATTAGTTATACATCAAAATTATATACTGAAATTTCTCGATTTACTATGGATGAGGATGAATTCAGAAAGCAGTTTATGAAAAAGTCGGTTTTTAGACAAGCGAGTTCTCTTGATTTAAGTTATGTTCCAGAAAAATTATATTGTCGCGATGATGCGGTAAATACTTTGATATTTAATTTTAGAAGAATTGTAGAGGAAAAAGAGCAACCTTCTGTTAATTGCTTGATCTTAGGGAAAGGAGGCGTTGGAAAAACATGTACAGCACGGTATTTTGGAAAAAATTTTAGAACTATAGCAATAGAAAATGATATCAAATTATTTTTAGAATATTTTAACTGCATCAATTTCCGTTCCAAAAGTAAAATAATCAGAGAGCTTCTGGCTAAATATCAGCATGGTAGCGGGCGTGGTTTCTCTGATGACGAAGCTTTAAAATTAATTCTTTCACAACTAATTCGGGAAAAAGGTTATATGCTTTTAGTGATAGATGAGATCCATCTTTTAAAACCAGATGAAGTCCTAGCGTTTCTGGACATTGCTGAGACATTTGGTCATCAAAATGCTAAATTATCGTTATTGTTAATTTCTAGAAGTAAGGATTGGATGACAATTGAAAATGAAAGAATTTTAAGTAGAATAAATGAGAAAATTCAACTTAAACCTTACGATTTTAATGAATCAATGAAAATCTTAAAATATAGAAGTGAATTGGCATTAAAAGAAAACGTAATTGACGAAGAACTTTTGATAATGGTTTCACAAATCGTTACTGAGCATAAAAATATGAGACATGGGATTGAAATAATTAGAAAAAGCGGTTCCTTCTGTGATAAAGAAGCTCTCGATCGAATAACAGCGGATATTATTAGAGAAGCATCCAATGATGTTTATCCTACTTTCAGAAATGATATTGTCGATCGATTAAAAGATCAAGAACTTTTAGCCTTATATGGGATAACACGATCTTTGATTAATAAGGATGAACCTTACACTTTAGTTGATGATGCATTTGAAGAATATAATGCAATAAGTGAAAATTTCTCTATTGAACCTCACGTTAAAATGAGTTTTAGAAAATATGTGCGTCAGCTCACTCAATTAAAGATTATTTCTTCGAAAACTGTGCGAATTGAAGATGCGACACGAGGAAGGCATTTAGAGATAACACTTCTAGATATTCCTGCCATAAAATTAGCAGAACTTTTAGAAGATATTTTAGAAAGAAAGTTTGGTAATTAAATAATTGCTCAATTTTTTTAAATAATATTACTCTCTTTTTTCTTAAACCTATATAAAATTCTCTGGTTTTATAGATTTTCTTAATTATTAATTCTAATAATCTTTTTCTTTGGATTCCTTACTGGAAGAATACCAATCTAACCATTCTTTTCGCCTATTCTTTTTTTGCTGCATGTCATCATCCTCCGAAATGTTCTCACTTCTTACTTTTTTCCAATATCTATCTAATTCATGTCTAGACAGTGAAAGTCCACATGATTGGCATACAACTTGTTTTATGGCTGAATGGTATTTCATAAAGCCTCCACATTCTGGGCAACGAGCCATTAAAATACCATCTATTTTTCTTTTTACTTACTGCTTTGAGCTATTATTTTAGTTATATATTATATTAATAGAATTAATTAGTGTTAAAATATTTTTTGACTTATCTTATAAATTCTAATTATTTGTATGAATTTAATAGAACTTTTTATAGGTAATGAGTAATGAAATCTGACGTTTTTTATTTTACGGCTCGAACACATATTCATAAGCAGAGCATGAGCAAATTCAAGAGTTCTTTAGCCTTGAAAAAAATAGGAATTGAACAAAAGATTAAGAATGGTGATAAACTCGTCATCAAAACTCATTTTGGCGCATTAGAGAACACAAGATATTTACGTCCGAGTTATATACGATTTTTATGTGATTATATTAAAGATCTAGGTGGGATTCCATCGGTAGCAGAATCTTGTGGATGGGGAATACCAGAAAGCGTTTCAGGAACCCATACCGAGTACTCTGGTAGAGCTACTGAAGTAGAATATTTAGAAACTGCTTTAAAACATGGATTTACAGAAGAGACTATGGGAGCTCCAATAC